>JBKBIJ010000128.1:0-5802 GCA_046299455.1 Brevinematia bacterium
CCTATCATAGATTTGCCATATGCAATTTCTTTTTCGATCTCACTGTTAATAAACTCAATGTAGTAACTTACTGGATCTTGGTGTTTCTCTAAAAAAATTTTAACCTGAGATTTATACTTTAGATCTACCTTGATAGGTGAGTGTAAATTCATATATTCGAGTATATAATTAAAAAATTCATACCTTTCCTTAGTTATCTGTATTGCAAACTTAGCAATGTCTGTATTGTAAACTTTTACAAGTTCTTTTTTTTCATCTAGTTCGCTCTTGTCATTTATACCTTTATCTGAAGTATCTATGGATTTTAAAACCATATTTTTTTGTTTTAGTATTTTGTAGTAGTTTAATAAGTTATGATGATACGATGGGTTTGATATTATTAGAAAGTTATCAATAATTTTTCTCCTCCAAGAAGGTGCTCCAATGACAACTTCGTAATCTTCTATCAAAAACGGTACTACCTTTAATCTACCTGATACATCTATAACGTTAACCTTTTTATCATCAAGCTTTATCTTTTTATGTGTACTACTATCTTTGATTTCATAACCAACAAAAATGGTACTTTTTACTCCATCATCGTGTTCAAATTTAGCAAGTATATTAAAGTAATTCTCACCAACCTTAACTAGATCTTTATCTGTTTCATAAGTTCTTAGAGGAGATAAAACTGAGACATAATTAAGTGCTTCTATTAAAGTAGTTTTACCAGAACCATTCGGACCAATTATTACATTTCTATCTTTAAAAGACACATTAATCTCATCAAAAATCCTAAAATTTTTCAAGTAAATTTCATTTATCTTCATAACCTAAATTGATTTACTGATGTCAGTCTATGTAAAATAGAATTTTAAAGATGAATATTTGCTAGTTGCAATTAATATTGGAGTTTGTGCTAAAAGTCTATGCAAAAGTTCAATTGTTTTCCTTATTACTCTTTCTTTTTGTACCTTATTTCTATTATTTTTTCATGAAAGTCGATCTTAGGTATTTTTGAAGCTTGAGAAAATTTTGGTAATCCTTTCTTAAGACAGTTTCCTTTGATAATTGAAATAAAAGTGTAATGAGCTTCATAATCAAAAAGCTATGAAAAATAGAATATTATTTTTACTATTTATATCTGGTTTCTCATCACTCATGTATCAAGTGCTGTTTGCCAGGCTGTTCAATATTGTCTTTGGGTTATTCATACATTCTACAGTTATAGTTATCACTACCTACATGCTTGGACTTGCTTTTGGCTATTTCTTGGCAAGGAACATAAAACCCAAAAATGGTTTGACATTCTACGGATACTTGGAATTATTAATAGGTATATATTCTATTTTCGTATTTATTTCATTTGGGTTCATAGAAAAGATGTATGTTACTTTAGGAAATCTGTTTGTCGTAAAGTTTTTCTTATCGATTTTAATTCTTCTTCTACCTACTGTTGCCATGGGATTAACCCTACCGGTTATAGTAAACTATCTCAAAGAAGTAGAAAGAAATGAGATGGTTGATAAAGTCTATGGTATAAATGCAGTTGGGGGTAGTTTAGGGGCTTTATTAACTTCGATCGTATTTATAAACTTCTTTGGGCTAGTAGTTGCATTCTTAGTTGCTTTACTACTGAATCTTGCTGTATTTATTTTAGCGATTGTGCTATCAAAAGAACATAAACCCAAATTTGAAATTACAAAAAGTAGTCTACCGCTTACGAATGTAAACTTAAATTTTGGGTTGGTAGCTTTTATATATGGCTTCTGCGGGATGGCACTCGAAATAATGTGGTATAGACTTTTGGTTTACTTTGTTGCCAATAACACTTTCTCACTATCGATAATATTGTCAGTTATAATACTAGGTATATCTGTTGGTGCTTTGTTATACAAACCTATCGTTAATCTAATAAAAAGTGACTTAATGCTAGTGGTAGGAACATCAATATTTACATCTTTATATATCATCTTTTCTATATTCATTTTGAATAACTCATACAATATAACAGGAGTTATTTACAATATTTTGGGAAATGTGATATTTTTCGCTCTAGGGGATAATAAAGTATCGGAGCAAATAACTTTAATAATTACAAGATACATTCTGGTTTCTATAACTTCTGGAATAATAGCTTTGTCATCTGGTATTATTGTACCAGCAGTATTTAGTATAACAAAAAGTACTTTAGGTGAAAAATCAGACTCTCAGAGTATTTCAGGAACAATACTTTCAATAAATACCTTAGGTAGTATAGCGGGACTAATATTAGTAACCTATGTTATGATATCATTCTTAGGATTTAGTTTAAGTTTAACGATCATAGCAATGCTTTATTTAGCTAGTAGTTTTATAGTTATGCTTACATCAAATTATAATAGGATAGCTACTATGGGTATTGTTGTTTTGTTTTTATCGTTTATATTGATAATACCTAAGGAAATAACATTTACAAAGTACTACAATGGATTTTGGAATATCAAGGGTGACCTCAAATTCTACAAAGAAGGAATGTACGGTACCATAGCTGTTTTTGATGTTGGTAATACGAGATTTCTCAAAATAAATGGTATCGATGAAGTACCTACTGATTACAATTCATTACTATCATTCAAAGTGATGGGTAATATTCCATTTCTTCTTAAAAGTGAAGTTTCTAATGTAATGGTTAATGCTTTAGGTGGTGGTATAACTCTTAGTAGTGTACTACACCACTTAGAAAAACAGAATATTGATGTTGTCGACATATGTCCTGATGTTAAGGAAGCTTTGACTTTATTCAGTAACTATAACTATAACGTATTTGAGAAGAGGATATGGAATTTTATTGAGGATGATGGTAGAAATTTTCTAAAGTCCTATAAAGGTAAGTTTGACATCATTGTTGCAGATGCAACGCATCCTGCTTCACTGGATAGCTGGATGCTTTTTACTAAGGAGTTTTACAAGCTTGCTTACGAAAAGCTTCAAGATGACGGTATCATGGTACAGTGGATACCTATACACAATTTGGAAAACTATGACTTTGTTTCCATACTGAAGACATTCAATAACGTATTTTCTAATTCGTTTTTAATGATAACGGGTGTATATACTGCTATCGTTGGTTTTAAGGGATATGTAACTAATCTTCGTATTCAAGGCAGAGATTTTGAGGATCTTAAACAAGTAGGAATAGACAATGTTGACAAGATAAAATCTTTGATATTCCTTTCCCCAAAACTTCTTAAGATTCTTACTGATAAAGAAAGGGGAGAGATACTTTCTGATTTCAAATCTTCTGTTGAATTTGCGGAGTTCCATAGAAGAGTTGCAGAGAATACAAGATATAAGAACTTGAGTTTGATACTAAAATATTCGTCCCCTATTGAACTATCAGAATTTACAGAAATCGATCCTAAAAATCACTATAGCATGATTCTTTCAAAAGAGGCATTATTAGAATATTGGGGTAACTTGCATTATGAAGCACTAAAGAAGATAGATAAATCTCTAGAGATCTATCCAGACAACTTTTATTCAAAATTTCTTTTTTCACTAATTTTCCCTGAATTTGTTCAACTTGTTTACAAATATCAGAACCAAATAAAGGAGAAATATGGTTTTGAGAAATATAGTGAAATAGTTGAATATATAAAATCTAAAATGAAAAATCTTGAAGTAAGGTGAAGTAATTAAAGAATTTTTTCATCTGGATTGTAAATTATTGGTTGATCTAATGTCTCATAGGATATTTTACCATCAGCGATCAATGATAATGTTTTAACCAGGATTTGGTGTTCTTTCTTTAAAACCTTTTCAGATAGGGATTCAGGGGTGTCTGTTGGCAGAACCCTAACTTTTGCTTGCATTATTATCTTACCGCCATCAACAATTTCATTAGCAAAGTGAACTGTACAACCATGCTCCTTCTCATTATTTTCTAAAACTCTCTTATGTGTTTCGAGACCAGGATATTTTGGTAGCAACGAAGGATGAATATTTATAATTCTCCATTTAAACGAAGATAGAAGTGGTTCTTTTATTATCCTCATAAATCCTGCCATGACTACTATATCAACACAGTGTGCCTTTAGAACTTTTACATAGTCCCACTCTCTACTTTCCTCAAACTTAGTTTTATACTTTCCGGGATATAAATAAATTGCTTTTACACCGTATTTTCTGGCTACATCTAACCCTTTCGCATTAGGATTATCGCTTATAACAATTACAACTTTACCGTTAATAATACCTTCCTTGCAGGCTTTTATTATAGCCTCCATGTTGGATCCGCGACCAGATATGAGAATGCCTATTCTTAGTTTGTCTCTTTTACCAAGCAGATATAACCCTAACCTCCAAATCTTTAGAAAGAAGCACTTCATACCTACAGGATACCTCTTATAAATCCACCATCTACTTGAATACTGGTACCATTTATATAGCTGGATCTTTCAGAGCAAAGGAAAGTAACGAAATCAGCTATTTCTTCGGTAGTTCCATACCTACCTAGCGGTATGGACATCTCAATCTCTTTTTTAACATCATCGAAACTTTTATTAAGCTTTATACTTCTATTTTCGATTAGCTTTATAGCCCGTTCTGTTATGATATTGCCTGTACAAATAACATTGAAAGTAATATTATCTTTTCTGATAACTCGCGACAAAGATTTGGAAAAAGCATTCAAACCTGATCTGAAAACATTAGAAAGCAATAACCCATCGATAGGTTCTTTTACGGACATAGAGGTCATATAAACAATCCTGCCCCAACCTTTTTCTATCATTTTTGGTAAGAAAGCTTTAGTTAGCCTCACAGCTGACATCAAAACAAGTTCAAACCCCTTGTACCAGTCCTCTTCATTCAAATCAAATAAGTCACCAGGTTTAGGTCCACCAGTATTAAAAACGAATATATCTACACCTCCAAATTTCCCAATAATCTCATCTGAAAGTTTGTTAACTTCTTCAGGTTTAGATAAATCACAAACAATCGCATAAACGTCTATACCACTGCTAGCCAATTCTTTCCTAGTAGTCTCAAGATTTAGAGAATTACTAGAGGAAATTATTACTTTTGCTCCTTCCTTACCTAAGGAGGTAGCGATTTCCTTTCCTATTCCTTTACTACTTGCTGTTACTAGCGCAATCTTACCACTCAAACCTAAATTCATAGTAAAAAATTATCATACATATCCGAATTACAATTCAATTTCCACAATTTCAGCAAGCTATTTTATGATATTTCTTTTCTATATTTTTTTGGTAATTATCTATTATAAGCCAAATCTTTATATCTTTTTCTTTTAAGTACAAAGAAAATTTACCATTCGATATCCCATGACGTTTCAATAATCGTCTCTTAGCATAACTCCAAAAACCTTCAATACCATCAATATCTTCCCACCACCAAACCTTATAGATTATACTACCTCGTTTTACTTTCTTTATTGCTAACCTAAACAGCGTCTCTGCTATTACATCCGATACAATTTCTTACCTTACCATCGCGCTATAATATACCAAACACACGAATATTGTTACTTACTCTACACCCCTTCTTACCCTTCATTTTATCACAAAATAACTCTCATCAACCTCAATTTCTCCATACAAATCTTGACTCTTTTCCTTAAGTTTGTAATGTATCGCCCTCTCTAACATATCATATATCTTCATAACCGTAATATAAGCCACACTCAAATTGCTTTGATACTTGTAATGCTGTTATCTCTAACTCAAATAACTTGATCGATATTACTATTTCTACCCAAAGTCAAATTTAATTCTTCTAATGTGCTGCCCTTTATTATTCCTCATTCTTTCTCACATTGAT
>JBKBIJ010000129.1:0-5794 GCA_046299455.1 Brevinematia bacterium
ATTAAGTGGATTTAAACTAGTTAGTAAAGGGCTTTTGGAAGCATCTAAGGAAGGAGTTGGAAAAATTCAAGTTTCTTTTAATGGGCTTTCAGATTCTAAAGAGATAATGATTGATCCAATTTCAAGAAAGTATGGTGTTTCTGAGATTAGAGTATTCGTTTTGGCCTCAAATGTCGAGTTCTTGGTAGAAAGTGAAAATGGTAGACCAACAAATTATATTATTACCTTTTCCCCTAACGAGAGTAAAACTGAGTTTTACACGTTTTTGACTAACATGAGAACGAATAACATAAAAGGAAGGTTTGTTGTAGATGGAAACATCAAAGAAGATGTTAAACAAATCTTGTTCAATAAAAAGAAAAAAGAGTATAAATTTAAATTTTAAAATTTCTAAATTGATGATATCTTAAAAATGTTACTTTCCCACTTAAAAGTGTCCAAAAACACATCTAAGAACTTAGATAATTTCTTAAAAAGGCTTTTCTCTCGAAGAGTTAATTTTATTTAGAAGTTATGTAACAACATTATCATGAGGTCAATTATTAAATATATTTATATGGGATAATTGAAGGTATTTCAAAGACGTTAATTTCAAACCTAAAGGTATTAAGTTTTCAGGAAATTGGATAGTAAATTAAGAGGTCCTTCGTCTAAAGAAATTAACTGTCTTTTGAAGACATAAAACAGAAATTTTCTAAATGAGCTACAATAAGAAACATAGGGAAGTCCTAGGGAATTGGAATTTTGGCATAGCCCCAAAGCACTCTCTTTTCTAAATGTAAAAAATTCTATAACTACTTAGAAAATAATCATAACTCTAAGAGTTTAAGCTCTTAAAAAAGCGCTAATGAGCATAACTAAAAAAGTGATAATTTCAAAAATTTCTAAATTAACTTTTGAGGAAAGGTCCAGATATATACTAGACTTTTGAAACACTCTCATGTTATTTTCACTTGAAAGTGTTAAGATTACATCTAGGGAATTAGGTAATCACTTAAAAGGGTCCTCACTTAGAGAAACTAAGCTTTTTTAGCACTCATGGAACAGAAGTTGTCTACATAAGATGTAATAAAAAACACAACGAAAAAAGTTCCAGAAAATCGAAATTTTTGCACAGCCTCACTTAATTAAAAATATGTCAAAATGTTACTCTCAGAATTAAGTTTGTGAAAAATATTTCCAAAAAATTAGGTAACTTAAAATCGTTATAAAAGATACCATTCTTAATAAGTTATTGAACATAAATACTATAAGATCCCTTTAATAGGATGTGTTTTCTGTGTTGTAATCCTTTGTTTTCTCAAGTATGTCTCTTTTTCTTAGAAATTATGGGACATAAATAAAATAATAGTAGCAACTGTCTGAATAATTTGTAATAGGGTAGTATTCAATTTTACTTTTCCGCTTAAAAGTGTCTAAAAACGCATCTAAATTTAGATAACCCTTCAGAAAGATCCGTTTTTAAAGAAACTAACATTCTTAAAAAGTTATGAAGTAATTGAAAATCTTTCAAAAATGCTATTTTCACACTTAAAAGTTTTAGGATATTAGGAAATCGGATATCCCCTTAAAAAATTCTTCGGTCAAAAGAGATAACTTTCTATTAGTTTTTGCAACATGATCTTTTTTATATATTTCCAAGCATGGTGACAACCCCACGATTCCCAGGTAATATTTAAAAATTTCCAAGTAAAAAAGGTGGTATAAAAATTCTTAGAAGAGCTATAGTAATGAGTAGTAATATTAGATATTTCTTCATTTCTTAAAAGCGTCTGAAAAACGCATCTAAGAACTCAGATAACTCATCAAAAATATCAATTACTCAGAAACTACTACTCTTAAGAAGTTATACAGTAATTGAAGGTATCTCAAAAATGTTATTTTAACTCCTAAAAGTGTTAAGACTACATCTAGTGAATCAGGTAATCCCTTAAAAGGGCCTCACTTAAGAGAAACTACGATTTTTTAGAACTCATGGAACAGAAGTTTTTCAAATAAGATGTAGTGAAGAAACACGGGGAAGAAGTTTTAGGGAGTGGAATTTTGGCTCATCTTTCTAAATTTGAAAATCAAAAATATTTTTCTTAACCTTTCACAATAATGATAGTTTTGTAAATTTTTAACGAAGTTAATTAGCTTGTTTGGAGGTGGTGGATGAGTGGGTTTGTGTTAGTTAGGTTAATACAGAAAACATATCTTTTTGAGCTGTTGAGGAGGATTTTTAAGTTTATTGTATTTTTCGTTTTTTGTAAATTTTTTGTATTTTTTCTGTTTTTAAGTGGTTTTAGTGTTGTTAATATAGATAGAAATTATATTATTTCTCCTTTAAAGTTGACTTCTACTAAAAATTATGTTGATTTTTTTACTTTTTCTGCTGCTGTTGCGGAATTTGGAAAGTATTTACCTGAACCTTATACAGATTTTAATCATTTTTGGATAGCTAAAGCGGGAGTTTTTGGGGAAATATTCAGACTTAGAGATACATTTAGTTTTGTTTTATTTTCGGATATTGAACTTATTGCTTCTTCTAATAGTATTATATTTTTTGACCCTAGGGCTTTTTACTGGCAAGAAGGGCTATTACTTTCATATAAGTACAATAATCTGAATTTCCAGTTTAGTTTCACCCATAGGTGTAAACATGATATCGATAATGCGGACTTTGTCTCAATGTATAGGGAAGTTAAGGCTAGAATTGTCATATGGGATAGTGTCTTTTTGAGGTTTTTCACTGATCCAATAGAAATATATAGATTTGATAATGTTGTTTTTAATTTCATTCCTTTTTTTAGAAACGATTTTTATGTTTTAGGTGTTGATGAATATGTTTGGTATGTTGTTGGTAATCCAAATATTATTTTGAGTAATGATTCTTACTATAGAGTTAATAAGGTAGTTGATTCTATTTCATTTGGAAATATTTTTGATGTTGAGATTTCTAGAAATTTTGGTTTTTATATAAAATGGTATCTTTGGTTTGATTTTATGGGAGATAATGTTATCTGGAGATGGAGTAAGGTAGAACAAGTTGTAAAGGAGCATTATTGGGAATTTTCATTTTACATCAAAGGTGACGGTATAAGGTTGTTTTTCTTTGTTCAAAATAATTTCTTGAGAGACCCTGGTATTGAGCCTTTTGATCAAGGTGGTATTAATATATTTCACTTTGGTTTAAGAGCTATAGATGATAGATTCTCTTTTTAGTTTTTTAAAATTCTTTTTAAGATAAACTTTTGGGATATGTTTATTACATATCAAGATTAAAATGAGAGTGTATCAAGGATATTACTTTGTTACTTAAAGGTGTTCAGAATATATCGTCTAAGAGATTGAATAACCCTTAAAAATGTCTATTACTACAAAAAACTGCCTTTTTCTAAAGTAGCAAAACATAAATACCATAAGAAAAATTACATGAATATCTTCCAATGAGGATAAATGAAAGAAATAAACTTAGGGAATTCAGTTTTTGGTACAGACTTCTAAATTGTACCTGTCTAAATAAAATTTGTAATTAGGAGTAAGTATTCTAAATTTATGTAAAACTCTTAAAGGGATCAATCCAAGAAACCAACTTTTTTCATAACTCATAAAAACATGAATATTGTAAGAAAGCTTATCTGGGTAGACTTTAGGAAAGATAAGAGAAAGAAAAAGGCTAAGAAATTCGACCACTCCTTGAAAAGATCTTCCGCATGCTAAGGAATTCTGAAACTGTATCATTTCCAGAACGTGAGTAGTTTTAAGTTGTGTATTATTGATATCTAACACAAAAAATGTAATTTGATATCCAGTATAGATCTCATTCAGGAAAGGTATGTTTTTAGATTGATTTTTTAGATAAGGGAAATAAAGAAATAATAAAAATGTATTGTTGAATTTTAGGAAGAGAGTTTTTGAGATATTATGTATTAAACATTTGCTAGGAGTTTTTAATTTGAGAACCTTAGGAAGTTGTAGTGTGTTAAAAGAATTGTATTTTTAGGTTTTTTGAATTCTACTAGTGCTTTCGTGTAGAATTTATTTATATGAAAGTTCTTGTTATAAATGCAGGTAGTTCTTCGCTGAAGTATCAATTGATAGATACTGATAGTGAATTTGTGATTTTGAAGGGAATTATAGATAGGATAGGTAGTGTAGGCATGAATACAACTCATGTCTATACCTTGAATGGTAAGAAGGTTAATGAGGATGTATTGGCTAAGGATCACAAAGAAGCTGTTGAGCTAGTTGCAAAACTTATAGCTGATAACAATCTGAGTATTGATGCTATTGGGCATAGAGTTGTTCATGGGGGATATAAGTTTTTTGAGAGTGTTATTATAGATGATGAAGTTATTAAATATATAGAAGAGTTTTGTAATTTAGCACCGTTACATAATCCACCAAACCTTACGGGTATCTTATCTTGTAGAGAAATTATGCCTAACGTCCCTCAAGTTGCTGTTTTCGATACTGCTTTTCATCAAACTATTCCAGCTGAAAATTACTTATATGCAATTCCTTATAGGTATTATGAAAAATATGGTATAAGAAGATATGGTTTTCATGGTACGTCTCATAGATATGTTACTTACAAAACAGCGGAATTTTTAGGAATGAATGTAGGTGATGCAAATTTTATTACTTGTCATTTGGGAAATGGTGCTAGCATAACTGCTGTAAAAAATGGCAAATCTTTTGATACATCGATGGGCTTTACTCCCCTTGAAGGAGTTATTATGGGTACAAGATGCGGTGATATAGATCCAAGTATTCCTCTCTACATAATGGATAAAGAGAATATTTCTATTTCGGATATGGATAGAATACTTAACAGAGAAAGTGGTATACTTGGTATTAGTGGTATTTCAAATGATATGAGATTGATAGAAGAAGAATATTTTAAGCCTGAAGGGGGAAATAGTAGGGCTATACTTGCTTTCAAAATGTACTGTAACAGGATAAGAAAGTATATTGGTGGGTATTTTTTTGAACTTGGTAAGGTTGATGCAATTGTGTTTACTGCAGGTGTTGGTGAAAATTCACCTATCACCAGAAAAAAGATATTGGAAGGTCTAGAGTTTGTAGGTATTGAGATAGATGATGAAGCAAACGATAGAACGATAAGGGGACAATCTGGTTTGATATCTAAACCATCTTCGAAGGTTAAAGTTGTTGTTATGCCTACTAACGAAGAGTTAGCGATTGCACTTGATGCTAAAAGACTTTTGTCAAAATAGATTGAGGTTGTTTCAGAAATATTATTTTTCTGTTTGGCTATATAACTATACTAGCGAGAGAATGAAATAGAATATATACTCAGAATTACTTATTTTACTATTACTTTTACTGGGAATTTAAGCTATACTACATTAGCATACTACCTTTGTGTCTAAAGAAATGCTGTGAATAATAAAACTGCTTTCCTTAAGAGATTCGATATTGTGTTAAAATGTAGAATTCCAGAATTGCTTTCTAGGAGTAGAAAAAGATTAAGCTCCTAACGAAAGAATAAAAATTTATATTCACTGAAAAATTACAACTCATGAAACTATCATTGTGAATGGGAGTAGAAATACTATTGTGGTGAAAGCTTTGAAATTTCTGGAATTGCATTATTAGAAAAGTATAATGTTAGTTTTCTATTTCTCATTTTCTTAGGATAGCGTTTTCTACATTTTTGATAACTTCTTGGAGAGAATATATTAAAGATACATAACTACTTTTAAGAAACTAGTCGATGACTCTTTGTTACATATAGATTAGTCCTCTAGGTGCTTAGTTTTTAATGATGATACTTAGATTTGTATTT
>JBKBIJ010000130.1:0-5690 GCA_046299455.1 Brevinematia bacterium
GATCAAACGTACCCCCAAACAATCCTATTTTCATATAAAGAATATATCTATTCTTTGAAAAGTTCTGAAGGATCCTTAAGGTACTTCTTTTTCTTTTCTTCAAGTTCCTTAAGTCTCTTTTTCTGAAGTTCCCTAAGCATCTTCATCCTCTGACTAAATCTTTCTTTTTCGGAAGCTATCAAAGGTTTCTTTTTTCCTTTCAAAAATATTCCATATCCCTCTTCATCTCCTTTCTGTAGAAAGGAAGTTGAATTAATAACATCAATTTCAGAAATCTCTATTTTTTCACCTTCTTCCACCAAAATAGATTTACTAACAAGCTCATCCTCTACATCTGAGAATAGAGGGGCAACAGCAACCCTACCCTCAAGCACATAAATAGTAGTTGCCTTTTTTGGATTCTCAACTACGAATTCTGTTCCCCTCACCGTAGCAAAAGCATTATCAGTCTTTATATTAAGAGAATTTCCAGAAACAAAAATACCTTTTACAGAAAAAATAACACTACCTAAAACCTTAAGACTATCAACAGACTTACCCTTCACAACTAATTCTATTTGCTCAAACGTTATACTGGAATTTTCCTCGAGTTTTATATACCCTTTGTTATTAACCAAAACATAGCACTCCGAATCTTTGCCCGTATACAAAACATCACCACCCTTCAGAACATACCCCACTTCAACTCCTTTAGTTTTACCTTTAGTCTTTACAAATACATCACCAATAGCAGTATCAACAACATACTTTTGCGCAAAAACAAACCCACTTATGACAAATATATATACAATGAGTAAACCAAAATTCTTCATAAAACCCTCCTCCAAAAAATATTATAATACCAATTTAACCAATTTCAAAACTCACAAGTATTTCATCTATCAATCTATCCTGTAATTCCATCATTTTTCTTTCATCATCTTCTGAAGTTTCATGATCATAACCTAAAAGATGTAAAACGCCGTGCACTAGAAGTCTAACAAACTCCTCAAAAGGTTTAACATCATACTCATAACTCTGAGAATAAACTCTATCCATAGATATTATTATATCACCTAAATAAACATATCTACCCAACTTTTCACCATAAGGAAATGATAGAACATCAGTTGGATAATCCTTATTTCTAAATTCTTTGTTATATTTTCTTATATCATCATCACTACATATCACAACTGTTAACTCAGCTCTGTCTACACTTAATTCCTTCAAAACATATTCACAAATGAATCTAATGTTCTTAAAACTCAAAGATTTATCGTTATATTTATCCAATACATTAACTTTTATCATACAATACGAGCTCCAAAATTATCAATAGAAAGTATCTGTAAATCATAAGAAACATCAGTGTTCCTAGAAACAAAATCCCTAATTCTTTCTATTTCACTAAAAGACGGTCTCTGGTTAAACACGCAACATATCGTTGGCCCACTTCCAGAAACAAAGCTACCAACAAAGTTTTGCGAAATGTCATCACCTGTTAACGAAAGCAAATTTTCAAAACCTCTATAGAGCTTAGCTCTATAAGGCTGATGTATCCTATCTCTAAGTCCTATAGATAACAAAAATCTGTCGTTATTGAGTATACCTAGAACCAAGCTAATAGCAGATTTCATGTTAAATATAACATCTTCCTTCTTATAAAATTTAGGCAAAACCACTCTTGCGTCCTTTGTAGACACATCAAACTCAGGTATAACAAACACCAGATAAATGTTATCAGGCACATTAAGTTTATAATAAGAATTCTCTCCGTCAATGCTCGATATTGTAAACCCTCCAACGGTAGAAGGTGTTATATTATCAGGATGCCCTTCTATATCAATACCAAGAGGTAAAATAATTTTTTCTTTGAAAACATCGAAATTCTCAATATCACCTTTTAGAACATTTTTATACCTTAGATAAACATATCCTAAGGACAAACCACCTATTATAGCAACAGAGCTACTTCCCAACCCTCTCTTAAGCGGAATATGATTTTTTATCCATATTCCTAAGTTTGGAACATCTTGATTAAACTCTTTAAGCAACTTTCTTAGAGAGACAAGAACAATATTTTCAGCAAGGTCTTTATCAATCTGATCTTTACCTATATAAGTAACACCAGGATTATTCTGGAATGAGAAATAGCAATATATACCAACAGCAACCCCAAAAATATCAAACCCACTACCTATATTAGCACTACTACCAGGAACCATTATTTTGAATTGGCTTATATCCATAGGTTGCCCTAAAATTGTTGAAGATTATCTAGAAACTCTGCATTACTTTTAGTCTTAGATAGAACATCTAAAAGTTTTTGTATTACTTCCTCATTAGAATAATCATTTAAAGCTCTTCTCAAAAGCCATACTTTATGTAGTACATCCTCACTCAACAGTAATTCTTCTCTTCTTGTACCAGACAACTTTATATCGATTGCTGGGAATATTCTCTTATTAGCCAGGGTTCTATCGAGGTGTATTTCCATGTTACCAGTACCCTTAAACTCTTCGTATATAACTTCATCCATCTTACTACCAGTATCGATGAGAGCACTAGCAATTATGGTTAAACTACCACCTTCCTCTATTTTTCTAGCTGAACCAAAGAAATGCTTAGGTTTGTAAAAAGCACCAACCTCAATACCCCCAGACATAACCCTACCAGTAGGAGGCATTATTACATTATAAGCTCTGGTCAAACGCGTCAAACTATCAAGAAGTATAACTACATCATTTTTATCCTCAACCAACCTTTTAGCCCTCTCAAGAACCATTTCAGCAACAATTCCATGCCTAGAAGGTTCTTCATCAAAGGTAGAGCTAATAACATGAACTCCTCTTAAAGATCTTTTCCAATCTGTAACCTCCTCAGGTCTCTCATCTATGAGCAAAACAAATATGATAACCTCAGGATGATTCTTCTTTATAGCACTTGCTATTTTCTTAAGAATAGTGGTTTTTCCAGCCTTTGGTGGTGAAACCACTATACCTCTCTGTCCCTTACCTATAGGAATAAACATATCAATTATTCTAGTATCTATATCAATTTTAGAATACTCCAAATTAAACTTCTCAGTAGGAAACATCGGTGTAAGCTTTTCAAAGGAAGGGCGCTTCTGAAGATTACCCGTAAACTCTTTACCATTGACTTTAATAACCTTAAGTAAACCAAAGTATTTTTCATTATCCCTCAAAGGTGCTCTTATAGTACCAAAAATTTCATCTCCTGTTCTCAACCCAAGGGATCTTATCTGAGTCTGCGAAACATATATATCACCAGCCCCCGAAATGTAATTATAACTCTCCGATCTAAGAAAACCATATCCTTGATTCTGATCGTTTAGTATCTGTAGAATACCACTAGCATAAACTGTACCTCCCATTTTGTTGTGATTATCAACAATCTTAAAGAGTATATCAAGCTTGTTTCTATAGGAAGATAACCTAACATCGTAAATCTTATAAAGCATCTCAAGTAAGTCATCTATAGACTTTTCCTTTAGCTCATCCAAAAACAATTCCCTAAAATCGGGCGGAAGAACCTTAGTAGGTACCTCCTTCTTTTGCTCATCTTCAGAACTACTTTCACTAATCTCCTCCTTCAAAGACATAATGGTATCCCTTATATCCATACTACCTTCTTTACCAATTTCACTAACCCCAGAATCAACATCAAAAGAACTCTCATCCTCTCTACTAAGAGGATTAGAATTTTCCTCAGAACCCATAACTTCCTGCTTAGTATCAAAATTTTCTGACATAAATTACCCCTCTAAAAAAGAATAGAAAAAGAAACAAAAAAAACTTACTATCAAACTGAGATCTATTTTAAAAGACAAAATAGTAAATATCAAGAAAAATAATCACCTACTAAAAAAATAATGATACATCTCCACAAATAGAATCCTCGAGAATATATAATTTATAATGTCCATAAATCACACTTTTATTATATTTTGAATATGAAGAAAAGTAACCATTTGGAACAAGTACATAAAATCACGATAAACCAAGTGCCAGTACAAGTTCTACTCCAAACAACAAACCTTCTTGGATTACCAATAATTGAACTCGAAAATTATGTAAAAATGGAACTAGAAGAAAACCCATTCCTAGAAATAGACGAAGAAAAAAATTTAACTTCTATAGACTATAACATAACCAAAGAGGAACTAGACGAAGAAGATACAAACATAGGTGAAATAACAGATACATACGAAATATCACAGATAAAAGAGATAGAATTACAAAAAAGAAGAACATTCAAACCTATAGCACTTGAAACAATTATATCCGAAAGTGAAACTCTTCAAGAGCACCTACTTTTTCAAGCAAAACTAGATTTTGACGATGAAAGGTTATTCACTCTAGCAACATACATAATATACGAGTTAGATGATGATGGTTTCTTCCGCGGGAACATAGAAAACCTAAAAAACATTGAAAATTACACATTCAGTGAGGAGGAAATAGAAGAAGTAAGAAATAAGATAAAGAGATACGACCCTGTTGGGTGCGGTAGCAAAACACTAGAAGAAGCATTAGTAACTCAATTAGAAGTATACTACAATGACTTCCCACAGAAGGAAATAATAAAAAAAATAATAGAAAATGATCTCACTCTACTAGCAAAAGATAGTAAAACTCTACAGAAAAAGTATAATCTTTCAGAGGACGAACTAGAAAATATAAAAACAATAATAAAATCACTAAACCCCAAACCTGCAGTAAACTTTTCAAAAACCCCATCTTTCATAATACCAGAGGCAATAGTAAAGAAAACAAATAACGATGACTTAGACATAGAGTTTAATGACTCCTTCATACCAATACTCAAACTAAAGATCGATTACATAGATGCTGTAAAGAATATCAGATCCAAAGAAATAAAGGAAAAAATAAATATGGCTAAAAACATGATACTATCACTAGAGTACAGGAAAAACCTCGTAAGTAGAATAATAGAAAAAATTGTAAACCATCAAAAACAGTTTATCTTAGGAAAACAAAATTTTCTAAACCCCCTTACCATAGAGGATATATCAAATGAACTCAAGGTAGCAATATCAACGGTAAGCAGAGCTGTAAAAGACAAATTTATTTTAACGCCTATTGGATTACTACCATTAAAATACTTCTTTTCAAGAGCTAGTAAAAGCATGAATGAACAAGAAGTATCAACAGACAAAGTCAAAAAGATGATAAAAGAAATTATAGAAAGTGAAGAAAAACCTTTATCAGACGAAAAAATCACCTCTATCCTGATAAATAAAGGAATAAAAATATCTAGAAGAACAGTAACAAAATACAGAGAAGAAATGTTAATACCACCTGCACACAAAAGAAAAAAATGAAAGAAATATATATTATATCAACACCAATAGGTAACCTAAAAGATATAACACTCAGAGCCCTAGAAACTCTGAAAAACGTAGACGTAATTCTATGCGAAGACCCAAAACACCACGTGAAACTTCTAAACTATTTCAACATAAAGGGTAAAAAATTACTAAAAATCACATCATCAAACGAGAAAAATAGCATAAACGGGGTGATAAAACTACTTGAAGATGGTAAAAAAGTAGCTCTAGTCTCAAATGCTGGAACACCAAATATATCTGATCCAGGCGGAGAAATAGTAAGATTACTATGGGAAAAAGGAGTAAGGTGTATTCCTATCCCCGGCCCATCTTCACT
>JBKBIJ010000131.1:0-5673 GCA_046299455.1 Brevinematia bacterium
TTTATGCTCTATAATAACCTTAGCAAAATCATACTTTTCTTCAAACTCCTTTTTGGCATCCAAAGAAAAACCAAAGTCATCCAAAACTATCCTAATCTTTTTTTCTCTATCTTCATCTTTAACAAGATTACAAACTAACTCACTATAAACATTAGACAGTAGACTATTAGTTCTTTTTGTAGAAATATCCTTAGGCAATATCTTTTTAACAATATAAATCACACCAAGTTTTTTTAGCTTACCAAATAACATCTTATACTTTCTTAAATTTGCCCTAACTTTAGTATTAAAAGTAGATATAACTTTTTCTATCTCATCTTTATTCTTTTCTATCCTCACAGCACAAACGATTATACTCCCAAAAAGTTCTCCCTTCCCCGTTTCATCAACGCCTATCATTACCTCATAATTATTGTCACCAAGAGATATCATAAAGTTTTCAACTTCTTCCATTCCTACGTGAGAAAAAACAACTTTACCACTTTTATAAAAAATCAAGGTTCCTCTATTAGACTTCAACCTAGCAAACTCGTAATTACTTTTAACGTTTTCAAACTCAAATAGACTACCAAAATTCGCTTTTATAGCATCTATGACTTGATTTAAAGAATCTTTGCTAAAAGACTTCACAAAAACTTTTTGGATCTTCATATTAAAAGTAAAACTCTTCTTTCAAAGATCTTGACATTAAATCTCTAAGAGAGTCAAGCGGACTTTTCGAGTTATATATTATCTCATATACTTCGTTAGCAATAGGTAATTCCAAGTTTTGTCTTTGAGATATTTCTTTTATTGCCTTGGTATTATAATAACCTTCAGCAACCATTTTTGAAGATGAAATAACATCGTTTGCCTTATAACCCTTAGCAATCATTTCTCCCAAATTCCTATTTCTGCTATACTTACTTGTACAAGTTACGATAAGATCTCCAATCCCTGAAAGCCCATAAAACGTTTCTATTTTGCCATTTAAGGCCTTTCCAAGCTTAACAATTTCATGCAGCCCCCTAGTTATTAGAGAAGCCTTGGCGTTATTACCAAGTCCCAAACCATCAACAATACCTGCTGAGATTGCTACAACGTTTTTATATGCTCCAGCAATCTCAACTCCAACAATATCATCCCAAACATAAACCCTAAAATAGTTAGTACTTATTGCGTTTTGAATAACTTTTGCAAGATCCATATCGCTCATAGCAAGTGTAATAGCACAAGGTAACTTCCTTGAAACTTCTTCAGCGTGACTTGGTCCAGATAAAACCCCTACAACCTTAGAACCTATCTCTTCTTCAATTATTTGAGAAGGTAATCTTAAACTACCCAACTCTATACCCTTAGTACAACTTATTATCACTTTGTCATTTATATATTCCCTAAACAATCTAAGTGTTTCCCTAAAATATTTGGAAGGAACAACTACAAATACGACTTGACAATCAGAGAAATCCTTGGGATCATTAGTATAGAAAACTTTCTCAGAAAGTTTAACACCACTTAAATAATCCGGACTTTCAAAATTCTCTTTTATATAGTAAAGTACCTCATTTCTCCTTACCCAGAGCTTAACATCATTATTCTCAGAAAAAACTATAGACAAAGCAAGCCCCCAACTACCAGCACCTATTATACCTATTTTCATACCCAAATATTATACTGAAAAACAAGCATTTTATCAAAATCAAACAAAAAATATATCAAAAATATACCTATGTCTTTTTTTAAGTATAACTAATCCAACAACAATTGATAACGCTTTAAAAAACATTCTCCTAATCTCATACAATTTAAAAGCAAAAGAAACTTTTACCCTTATATAAAAACTTAGTCTTAGTATCTTAACTACTGAGAATGTCTCAAAGATTATTACCCTATTTAGAAATACATCTAAGGAATCAGATCACCTCAAAAGATCTATTGTTCGAAGAAAATACTATTCTTAATAAGCTAAAACACAAAAGTACCATTAGTAAAATTGTTTAAGGAAATTGTTACTTTCTCCACCTAAAGATGTCTAAAAATATTCCTAAAAAATCCGATAAACCCCTAGAAAGCCAATATTCCAGAAAACTACCATTTCTAAGAAACCTATGAGATAGAAATACCATAAATAAGAGTAGATTACTAAATAAGTTTTAACTAGGAATATTTATTCCAGATTTAATAAAAACTCTTAGAAGAATCGCTTTAAGAAATTACCTTTTCAAGAGTCTATCCCTTAAAGAAAACTAACTCTAGAAGTTATAGAAACAAAAGTACCTTAAGAGACCTTGCCTTAATACGATATTTTCTCTACTTTAACTTCTTTTCTAAGAGTTTAAACTTTAAATCCACTACTTCAAGAAACTACACTTTTAGAAGTTTTATAACTAAATACCATGAGAAAGCTTACCAAAATCCATTTCTATTACTTTTCCATAAAAGTCAACCATAAGTATTTTTGGAGTTTCTATTGCATGTCCGTTAGAAGTAGCTACAAAATGGATAAAGTCTACTTATACAATAATATTCCGAAATTTTTCACATGAATCAAAAACTTACCCTCGTAATAACGGGAATAATATCTCTATTAACCATACTACTGATCTTTTCATTCACTTTTTCGAAAGGGGGGATAATAGACACAATTGAAAAAGAAAAGAAAATATACGAAATGGAGAAACAAGTAAAAGAATTAAAAATCAGAAACAAAGCAAAGCAGGAGCAGTTAGAAATGCTAAAAAAAGATCAGGATTACAGAAAATCGCTTGCCAAAGGGCTAGGAGTTGAAGTGAACGATAGTGAGTACGTCTTTAGGTTTAATAACTATAGTGACAACAAAACAATACAAAACAAAACAGAATACAACATCCAAAATATATCAACTCTACTTTTGTGGATATTTATAATCCAAACTATACTAATAATAATGATCTTCTTTAAGTCACTGAGAGAGAATTGACTTAATCTCTTCAAGTATTTTTAGTGCTTCAATAGGAGAGATAAGATTAATATCTAATTTTTTTATTTTTTCAATTGCGGACTTTACATTTTCCGGAATATCAAAAACAAACAGCGAAGGCTGAACAACTGAAAGTTCTTCCCTTCTTACTTTTTCTTTAATAATCTTTTGGGACTTTTCAAGCATCAAGAGTAGTTCATTTGCTTTTTCTATTATCTCATTTGGGATACCTGCTATCTTCGCAACGAATATACCATAACTTTTACTAGTAACACCTTTAACAACTTTCTTCAAGAACACAATGTCTCCGTTATATTCCCTTACAGCCATAGTATAATTCTTTATTCCTCTTTTTTCATCATCACCTAACCTTGTAAGTTCATGGTAATGAGTAGCAAACAAAGTTTTACCATACTTCTGTGGATTGTTAGATATATAATCAACTACAGCCCAAGCAATTGAAACACCATCATAAGTAGAAGTTCCCCTACCAACTTCATCCATAACAATAAGACTTCTAGGAGTCGAATTTCTAAGGATATTTGAAACTTCTATCATTTCAACCAAGAAAGTACTTTGCCCTAAAGCCAAATAATCACTAGCACCTATTCTAGTAAATATTTTATCAATAACTCCAATCTTACATTCCTTAGCAGGTACATACGACCCAATATGAGCCATAATGGATATAAGAGCATTTTGCCTAAGGTAAGTTGATTTACCAGCCATATTGGGACCAGTCAGAATAATAATCCTACTATCACTATTATTCATATAAGTATCATTAGGGACAAACTCACCTTTGGCCATATACCTCTCAACCACAGGATGACGTCCTTCCTTAATTATAAGTTCATCACCTTCTGTAACTTCTGGATAACAATAATCATTCTCAACAGCCAAAAGACCAAAATTCGAAAACACATCTATATCACTCACTATATCCGAAATCTTTTTCAAATCCTTGTAGTATTTAGAAAGCTCAGAAAGCAGGTAAGAAAATATTTCTTTCTCCAACTCAACTATCTTCTCAGAAGAATACAAAAACTTATACTCAAGCTCCTTAAGCTCAGCAGTTATAAATCTTTCAGCATTAACGAGAGTTTGTTTTCTTTCATAATCGCGTGGTACAAGATGAAGATTTGGTTTCGATACCTCTATATAAAATCCCATAACTTTGTTATACCCAACCTTAAGAGATTGAATACCCGTCCTAAGCCTCTCTCGTTCTTGTATCTTTTCTAGATACTTTTGAGAATTGCTTTTTATTTCCCTAAGATCATCAAGTTCCTTACTAATACCATACCTTATAACCCCTCCCTCTTCAAAACTACTAGGTGGATTTTCATTTATGGTTCTCTCTATTAGATTACAAATATCTAGGACAGTATCTGGTATGCTATTCAGATACTTATAAACATATTCTTTAGCAACATCAATAAGTTTAATAAATGCTCTCAAAGAGTTTTTTAAATTCACCACTTCTTTAGGTGTTGCTTTTCTAAAAAATATTCTATTACTCAACCTTTCAATATCAATAATCTCAGATAAAATATGCCTTATATCCTTCAACATCGAATAGTTTTCAAAGAAAAACTTCGTTTTCTCTAGCCTACTTCTTATGACGTTAATATCTATAGAGGGATTAAGAAGAAGTTTTCTAAGCAACCTACCCCCCATTGGTGTTATGGTACTGTCAAGAACCTCAAGCAAAGTATATTTCTTACCACCATCGATCAAATTCGAAACTATCTCTAGATTCTTCATGGAAAATTCATCTATCTCCATATATTTCTTATTGTCTATAAAGGATATACTTGATATACCAATATCATCCGACATCTGAATCTCCTCAAAATATCTAAACATTGCACCTACAATTACCTTAACATCATCCGATAACGAATACTCTAAACTCGCTTTTTTACTATGCTTCTCGAATATTTTCAAACACTCACTGCTATCAAAAAACCAATCTGGATAAGCGGTTATAGTAACATTTTTAAACTCTCGTAAGACAGAAGATATTATATCATTCGACACTAAATCGTTAGGAATAAGCACTTCCGAAGGTTTATACTTCACAAATAGTTCTTTCATATCTTTCTTAAGAGAATACACTTCATCCTCATCAGTAAGTTCGCTAATAACATTCGAAGTTCTTACAACCTCTATGAGCACCTCACCTGTAGATATATCTCCAAAAGCAAAAAACAAACTTCTATCTATAGAATTTATAGTCATGAGAAAGTTGTTTGATTTTCCATCAAGGACATCAATGTCTGTTATAGTTCCAGGAGTTATTATCTGTACAACCCCCCTTCTGACGATTCCTTTAGCAACGGATGCATCCTCCAATTGCTCACATATCGCAATCTTATAGCCACTTCTAATAAGCTTGTATATATAACTACCTGAAGAATGCGCAGGAAATCCACACATCGGCAAATCATTCCTAGATGTTAAAACAATATTAAGTACCCTAGAAGCTTCATACGCATCATCTCCAAAAAGTTCATAAAAATCACCGAGCCTAAAAAGAAGTAACTTATCTTTGTGCTTCTCTTTTATCGAGAAATACTGTCTAATCATAGGCGTCTGAGTTTTTACATCATCAAAAAATCTATCCCCTTCCATAAATGAATATTATAAAAATACAAAAAATATTCTAAAAACTTTGATAAAAATTTTTAACCAATACAAGCACCTCCTACTATCCCACCAATAACACCCAC
>JBKBIJ010000132.1:0-5603 GCA_046299455.1 Brevinematia bacterium
CTACCTCCTTATAATATTTCCTACTTGATATTTTAGAATATAAAAGCGGTAGTATGTTTGCTAAGTTTCTAAGCTTTTCTGCATTGTTCTTGCTACTAAGTAGCAAATACCTGTCTTGGCATTCTCCCTTCCAATTACTTAGACACCTAATAATTCTGTCATTAAGGTTCAAAAGGTAGTCAAAGTCACCCGATAAGATTTTATCTAAGACTATAGGTTCTTCTGTCTTTTTGATTAAGCTAGCAATCTCCTTGTCTAAAAGGATAGAAGATATTTCGTAAGGTAAGGAATAATAATTAATTTTATCTTTATTTTTAATCACCATTTCTATATTCATCAAACTCCATGCACCAATTGTAGAGCTTATCCTTTGTGATAGGTCTATAAGACTTATTCCTAATATTTTTCTAATGTCTTTTGTTTCTTCACCTATTATATTTTCTGCAAATTTATTAAGGTACCACATAATCTTAAAAGATGGGGCATTTAGGAAAATTTCGTTATTATTTTCAGAGTGTATGAATGCTAAATGGTTATGAATTATTAGGTATGAACAAAGAAAACAAATTCTTAATGAACTATTTAGATTCCATAAAGCATTAGGAAACTCGTTTATTGATGGTCCTAAAATGGTAAGGTGTGGATGTTGGAAAGTTGTTAACCTTAACTCAATCTTATTGTTAGTGTTTATCTCTTGTATGTATTCACCACATAATCCACATTTCAAGTTTGTTTTTTCTTTACTAAACATATTTAGTATTAGTTCTGAAAATTCTAATCTTCTCCATTCCTTAAGATTAACGAGATTCTGGTATGGCATTTTGGAAGAAAAAAGTATATTTCCTGTAAAGTAAAATTTACACGCAAGTTTTTCTTCTTCACTTAGATTCTCTAGATCATCAGATACTTTAGAACTATCAAAACCTAGATCACTTAGAAATTCCTGAAGAGTCTTAAGCCGTTTTTCTTTTTTTAATTTCTCTTCTTGAGATTCTTCTCCTTCTTGAGATTTTTTTTCTTCTTGAGATTTTTTTTCCTTAATTTCTTTTATCCTCTCAATTTCATCTTTGATGGAGAATTTCACAAGGTATTCAATACTTTTAGGAATTGCTTTATTCCCCAACTTGACTTTATTTGTGAATATATCTAAGTTGAGTTTTACAGTTCCATCATTTTGAAGTATAGTATTTTCGACGTAATTTTCGCCCTCTTCATTAGCTATTACTTTCAAAAATCCAATCACCGATGCATTATATAACCAATTCGATGGATATAAAACAATTTCTCTTTCCATACCTACACCACCTCAACCATCCCAAAACCTTGGCCAGTTCTTAGCCCTAAGCCTATGTTGTACAAGGTTTTTAGGTCGTCTATGTCCCCGCTTAAGGTAAAATATCCTTCAAAACATGTAAATGTTGCGTATGGTTTGCCAAGGTTAGATATTATTTTGCCTAAGGTATGTTTTACAACTTGTTTTTTCCATTTACCAGGTATAGGTTCGAATTTTATCTCTTCTTTTAGTGCGTTTCCCCTTATGTCTTTTAATATTTTACTTTCTATGATGTTAAGCTCTCTGTTAAATTCCTCGTATGGGAAAGTGTTGTCTCTAAGTACTGGTTTGCCATCTTTGTTTTCTATGAGTATTGGTGAGTACGTTTTAAAAACAACCTTGTTCGATGTAATTGGCTTGTCTAATATTGGAATTATTCTGCCAATTTCTATTTCTATGTCTTGATAAAACTTAAACTTTTTCATCTCAATAAGACCATTATATAGATGCGTTATAAACTCATAGTCTATAGAGCTAACTAGAAGTTGTAGTGGCTTAACGTTTATTTGGTTTCTTCCATCACTATATTCAGGTGGGTAAAAAACATAATCTTCAACTTTTAAATTATCATTTAAATAGAAGTGCTCTTTCTTAGCTTTACTCCCCTTCGGTAAAATCAAACTAAAAGTAAATGGTTTAACCTTTTTAGTTAGAATCTTATCTTCATAGAGTGATTTTTTGTAGTTTACATCAGAAAGTTTTAGAGATTCCTTTATTAAGGATAGAATTATATGCCTGTAAATAATAGGCATTTTTTGGGTCTTTAAAAAAACTCTTAATCTCATAACTTTGGTAAATATATTATAAAGCAAGAGGGTGGTTTTGTCAAGAGTTTATAAAATCTCTTTCCTTCATAGCCTAGACAGGTGCTCTTTATTATGGTAGTCCCCTGATTTCTCAGTGATATTTTTACAACTTTGTTCTGTAACTTCTATTTCTCTACAACTTCTTAAGAAGGTTAGCCTCTTTAAATAACGTACATTTTTTGAGGGATATCTGTTTTCCTAGCGATATTTTTGAGTTTCGAATATCTTTAGACAGTTTTTCATTTTTACTCCTGTAAGTAGTAGTATCTTCTCAGATCGAGAGTCTTATTTGTAAGTACCTTTAGTGATATTTTTAATACATTTAAGTTAAAAATAACGTTTTTGAAACATCTTATTCTTTCTAAGTGAATGTAATTTCTTGGAGTAAGTCTATCGTAAGCTTCTTGACAATTTAAACATGAAGGTAATTACTATGATGTTTATGTTCCACAACTTTTCAAGGTTTGTACTTCCTTGCCCCATATTCTCTAAAACCCCATAAATTTTGAAAGAATAATACAATTAAAAAGAAAAGGATATCTAACGGAGATATATTAACATTTTAAGTAGGAAAGTGACATTTTAGAAACATTATCTCACTTTCTAAGTTAGAAGAAATGTTAAAAAGCTATATCTAAAGGGTAGTTTTTTGAATTGAATTTCTCTTAGGATATCTGATACTGATTACAAATTATTCAAGCGTTGCTATTATTAAGTTTATTTATGTTTCATAACTTCTAAGAAAAGATAGTTTTTCGTAAGATAGAGCTTTGGTATTTTTATATATTTTATTCACCAATTACCGTTGTTTCGAGTTGAATAATGCTTAATAAGGAGGCAAGGTGGTATTTTGGGAGGTAAAAATTTTTGGGGTTTGGTTATTTGTTTTATTGAAATTTGAAATAACATCTTTTAACCTAAAAGTATTGAGGTTTTAGTATGGAGGGAATATACTTTTTTAGTCATGAGGGTTTTGAAAGTAGGCCTAGTGATGTATCTAATATTGGTATTAGAGGGCAGAGAGTTTTAGAGCTGGTTGATACGGGGTTACCCATACCGCCTGGAGTTATATTAGATACATCTAGGACTAAAAATTTGGATAATAAATCTATCAATTTAATATTGGAATACATAAAGAGTATTTCGAAGATTACTGGTAGAAAGCTAGGAGATGCTAATTCTCCGTTATTTTTGAAAATCGTTGTTAGTCCTGATCTTAAGCTTGTTAAGTTTCCAGGTGTAAGGTTTGTTGGGATAAATGACGAGACTTTTGAACTTCTGAGGGAGAGAGTGGATGAAAGGTTTGCTTATATTGCTTACTGCACTTTCCTTGAGGAGATGGCTAGGTTTGGTGCTGAGTATAGACCTGAGGTTTTCTTCTCACTCCCAGAACCAGATGATCTTAAAAAATTTTCCACCCAAGAATTAAAAGAAAGATTTGTGCATGATAAGAATGTTATTGAAAAGAATATTCCTAGTGATTTGGAGGAGAGAATAGTTTATGTACTTAATCAGATGTCTGCAATAGCTAAGATGAATTCTGATATTGATATGGGTACTTTGATTCAGGATATGGTTTTAGGTAATTATTCTCCCGATTCTTTTACTGGTTATTTCTACACTAGAAATATTGTAACTGGTGAACCGGTGATCCAAGGTAGGGTGTTTATGAAAGATTACTTTATCGAAGATGATGAAAGCCTTGGTAAAGATATTACTGAAATTGATAAAGATACACTTAGTGATCTTCAGAGATTTGCTACTCTTCTTGAGGAAAGGTATAAGGAAATAAGGTATGTTATGGTTGTTAGAGAGACTCAGAAAGTTTGGGTGATAGAGCAGGATACAGTACAGAATAAGTCATCTCGTGCAGAAATAAGGCTTTATATTGATCTACTTAATAAAGGAATTATAGATGATAAGTTTATTATAGATAAAGTAAATCCTGGGCATTTGGTTGAATTGCTACATAAGAGTATAGATTTGGAGTGGATAAAGAAGAACAAAGTTAAGTATGTTTCAGGGGGAATTGCGGGATCACCAGGTGTTGCTACTGGAAGAGTATTTTTCTCGACCGAGAAACTCATTGAAGAATACAACAAAGCTGTTAAAATGGGGTTTGATACTAGATTCATACTTGTCATGCCTGCCACATATGCTGAGGATGTTAAAGCTATAGAGATAGGACAAGGTGTACTTACAACAGAGGGAGGGTATGCTTCACATGCTCCTGTTGTCGCAAGATCGCTTGGTAAAGTTAGTTTGGTTAACCCAAAAATAAAATTAGGTGCTAATTTCTTCGAAATAGATGGTATAAGAGTAAACGAAGGTGATTACATAACTCTAGAAGTACCGTTTTATGAGTCTCCAAAGATGTACTTTGGTGAAGTAAAAACTATAGAGCCTGACTTTGAAAAAAATAATTTGATTGATTTTTTGAAAATAGTTGATAGGTATATAACTCCTGATTTTGTTGTTAGGGCAAATGCTGATCAGCCAAGAGAAGCAATGTTGGCTAGAAAATTTGGCGCTAAAGGCATAGGACTTTGTAGAACTGAGCACATGTTTTTCGATAAGGAAAGATTACCTATATTCCAAGAATTAATAATATCTGATGATTATGAGAAGAGAAAAAGTATACTCTCTAGATTAAAAGAATTTCAGAAAAAAGACTTTATTGATTTATTTATTTCTATGAGTGGTGAACCTGTGACTATAAGACTATTAGATGCTCCTTTACATGAGTTTTTGCCCCATAACGATAAAGAACTAGATGAGCTTTATGATTACTTAAGGAGTCAGAAATACAATATAACTAAGGAAAAACTTAAGGAGATATGTGAAATTAAAAAGGAAGTTAATCCAATGCTTGGTCATAGGGGTGTTAGAGTTGCAATTACTTATCCGGAAATATACGAAATGCAAGCGTCTGCAATTGCTGAAGCTGCGGTTGAAGTTAAGAAAAATGGTTTTGAGCCAATTCCAGAAATAATGATACCTGTTGTCATGAACTATAGAGAACTTAATTTTGTGATTTATGGTAAAATTATGGAAGGTAAAAAGGTGAGAGGTATTAAAGATATTGTTGAGGAAATAATAAAGAATAACGGTTTAGATATTCATGTGAAATATGGATCAATGATAGAGATACCTTCAGCTGCTTTGAGAGCGGATAATATTGCAATATTTTCGGAATTTATCAGTTTTGGCACGAATGACCTTACTCAGACAACTTATGGACTTTCGAGGGATGATATTTCTTCATTCTTATCAGATTATACTGAGATGGACATAATTGAAGATAATCCTTTTAAAGTTTTGGGTGAAGAAGTTGCTGAGCTTATGGTGATTGCAGTACATAGATGTAGAATGGTTAGACCTGATATAAAGATAGGGTTGTGTGGTGAGCATGGTGCTGATCCAAGAAACATTCAGTTTTTGAAAGAGATTGGACTTGATTATAT
>JBKBIJ010000133.1:0-5568 GCA_046299455.1 Brevinematia bacterium
TTACGTTTTCTTCTCTAACTTAATGTGTAAATTCTTAACTCATCTAAAGACTTGGTCCATTTAAATAGTTTTGGCAAATAATTTTGTAGGGTAGCTTTCAAAAAGCTTATTCTTCTATTTAGGGTGAAAAGCAGTTATATATTTTTACGAGTTATAAGTGGTGTTTTTATCAACTTGTTAATTATAGCTAAATTTCATTGTCTATTAACTTTGTTTCAAAAAGGAGTTCAATTATATTGTGAATATTCCAGGAAGTTATATTCTATGCTGATTTAGAGATTTTTTGGATATTCTACGATGATAACATTGAAGTTCATAAGGGATAGAAGTTTTATATAACTGTTTACCCAATAGAATTGAGTTTTCTGAGTACTTTCTTCTAAGGACAAGTTTTAGGAATTCTTTTTTTATTACAATGATATTCTAAGCCAAAAGTGTTTCAAAAATAATACTTTCTATTAAAAGGTATTACAAGATATACCCTGGAGATTAGACAAATCCTTAATGAAGGATTATTACTTTGGGAAACTGGCATTCCTAAAAATTGTGGACATAAATGATATAACTTGATTGAATGAGTTGTAATGAAAAACGTAGGGGGAGAGCTAGATTTTTGATACAAGCCTCTTTTAAGTCTATTAAGAATTGTAGTTTCATAGTGTATAACTTTCTTGATGAATAGATAGTTTTGACATTCATCTTAGGAGTTTAAGTTTTAATGATAACGCTTAGGTTAATATATCCACTTACATATGTTTTTAATGTCAAGGAAATTAAGTTATCTGAATATTGTCTAAATGATTAAGTTAATTACACTTGGGGTGCTATCAAAGGTATTGAAGGTGTTATAACAAGGGGAAGGAGAGGTGTAGCATTGTGCTTTTTTCTTATTCTTTCATTTAAGTAGGAAATTAATATTTTTTGAATTAGCCTAACTATATATACTCTCACTTTTCTAGGAGTTTAACCTTTAGTAGTAAAGAGGTTGATATATCTTTTGGTTTTTATTTCTCTTAGGATGGTATAGTAGAAAAGTGTAGATACATTTTTAACACACTTTCATCTGACTTTAGAATCTAGTGATGGATGTCTAATGTAGATCTAGCTTTGTTTGAATTTCTCCTCTAATGCAAGATGTATTATAATATTATATGTATGAAGAAAAAGATTTTGTTTTCAATGGTTATATTAGTTTTAGGTTTTCTTTATGGGTGTTTTAATGTTTTTTCTCCTTTATTCTTGAATCCTACTGAAAGTGATTTATCTACGATAATTGATGTTAACTTCCTTAATTACATGGGAGATTACTATGCAGATATGGGAGATTATACCACCGCTAGAAAATTCTATACCAGAGTATTGGAAATAGATAGTAAAAATTCTAAGGCACTTATAGGTATTGCTAATTGCGATTTGTTTTCGATTGTTCCTAGGACAAACATTATTGGGTTTTACCAAGGTATTTATAGTAACTTTTTGATTTCTTCGAATTACTTGGATTTTTTCAATTCATATATAACGAATAAATTATATTTTAAGGTTTCTGAAAGTATAAGTAGGAACCTTTACTTTGTTACAAGGGGTTATTCAGATGATATATCTCTTACTAACGATGGTAACTTACATTTAAACTTTGCAATTTTTAACAAAATATATTCTATTTTTGCGTTTTTAGATTCTAGTCATGATGAAGAAGTTAATACGAATGATAGGGTTTACAATTTTGTTTCTGATATGGCAAATACTAACTCAGAGACTTTTGAGATTGTTAAAAATTTTGTGTTTGATGGTGAAGTTATTAAAAGTTCAATGTTGTTATTTTTTGGTAAGTCTAAGCAGAGTATATTTTCCCTTCAAATTGTAACGAATATTTTTTCTTCCTCAGAATCTTCTATAGAAGTGCAGGTTTTAAGAGCATTCTTAGATATAGATACTCAATTGACAAATGTTTATACCAATTTTTTGAGGTATTATAATTTTTATTCTGAAATGTACAATAGGATAGTTTATCTTTTAACGAACAATGGTATTTCATTTGATGTTGCTACTAATATTACTAGACTTACTAATGCTTTTGGCGCTAATATAGATAATTATGCTACTTTTGATAATAAGGATATAACTAATATTATAAGTACCAATGACTCTTCAGCTTGGGATATACTTACAAATTACCTAGACTTAGGTAGACTTACAAATTAAGGGTGGGATTATATGAAAAGATCTATTTTGGTTCTGATAGTCATTTTGATAGTGAGAATATGCATTGCAGGGGAGGTTAAGAGCGAAATTGATTCATTCTTTTCTACTCCTAGACAGTTATCTCTTGGGGATGTTAGGTTGCTTTATCCTTATGATTCCTTAGTATTTCTTAACAATCCAAGTATTTTGTCTTATGCTAGTAATTCAAGCTTCTTTTTGACAAAGATATCATTTTATGTTGGTGCTAGGGCTGGTTATCTTTATGATACTATGGGATTGGCTTCTTATAACCTTAGTCCTAGAGAATGGCTTGGTTTTGATTGGAATGTTTTGACTAATAACTTATTGAATGATCCTTACGGGGTATTTTTAAATTCTGAACCTGAGATAGCATTGTTGGGTCCGATATTAGTTGGATATGTTGGTAATGGTATAGGAATTTTACTTTTTAATGATTTTTTCTCATCGCTGGATGTTAGACAAGCTCCTGGTATACCTTATGTTGATTTGAAGACTTTTGCTGAGGTTGGTATAACTTTTGGTTTTGGAACGTATTTTGATATACTTAAATTTTATACTCTACATGTGGGTTTGTCTTTTTCTTATTCTAAAAGGTATAAGTCTCCATTTTTTTATGGTGCGAGTGTATTAGAAGTAGTAAATTATTATGAAAAGGTTAGAAATGGTATTTACGAATATGATGTTGGTGATTCTGTGTGGGGGGACATAGGATTTATACTTGATGATGGTGGATATTTTAGGTATGCCCTTACAATAAACGATTTCTTTGGTAGGACATTTTATTGGAATAGGTTTTCTTATAGTAATGGGAAAGAAGTTTTTAAAGATTATAGTTATGTAAGTTATATCTTTCCAAGTGTTTCGCTTGGGATTATTTTTCACCTGGAGAAAATACCATATATTCCCACTTTCTTGATTTCCGATTTTATGGTTGAACTTAACTTAGTTGACGTTTTTAACTTTGGAGAGTTATGGTTTAAAAAAGTCAAACTGGGCTCTGAGGTTTCTATTTTGAGGATAATTAAATTGAGAGGTGGAGCTAACCAAGGTTATTTAACGTTTGGTCTTGGTATTGATTTAAAGTATGTTGTTGTTGATATTGGTGTATCTCAGTATGAGAAGGGATTTTTGCCAGGACATCAAGCTATCCAAAATATTTCTGCATCAACTGAAATAAAATTCTAGTATTTCTTGCAGATGTAGTCCGCTACACAGTAAGCTGCAAATGATTGTGGTTTAAAAACTGGTATAAACCCTTGAGAAGAAACATAGCCAAAAGCCTCTTTGAGAAACAAGTTTGAAAGATATGACGATGACGAATTTATGTCCAAATGTATTTCTATTGTACGTTTTGGTATTAGAGGATGTATAAGTAAAGCTGTTTCTACTGCTTTATACACTTCCATCATTACTCTTTGTTTGGTTGACTGAATCCTTTGTGTTTTCTCAACTTTTACAAATACATTTGCACCTTTGGACTTGTCATGGTGTATTACAACTACTGTTGCAAAGATGCAGTAATCTCTTTTTTGTGAAGAATCACACCCTATGTATATACCTGTGTGAGGCGAAGAAGATTTTATAAGATTTGCTATTTCGTTTAAATCCCACTTCTTAAACATTTTTGGACATTATTAATGAATTTAAAACCGTTTTCAATAAAATTTGAAATATTTTAGATAATATAATGTTACACTTAATCCCTTTTTTAAAATGTCAGATTGAAAAATCTTTACTACGATTTTAATATCCTTAATTCTAAAAAGTATCTAAAATAAAGACATTCTTAGAGCCTATTAAAGATGGGCTATCTTAATATAGTATTTCTCTTTTCTTGGAGTGTTGGAGCTTTTTAAGGAGTTATCGAATTTCTTAACAATGTTTTTGCGTATTTAAATATGAAGATAATATTTTTGAAATATCCTTGCTCATCCAAGCAAACACTCTTATTATTGTATTTACGTTTGTTAGCTTCTGGAAAAATGTAATCTATTCGATTAACGGGCTTTCTTTAAAAATTCTTTCAATTTCTTAGCAATATTTTTTGCACTTTTAAACAGGAAATTACTTATGAAACATTTTTTTAGATAAAAGTATCAATAAAGGAAATCTTCATGATCAGAGTAAAAGAAAGATTTATAGAATGTGTGATATGATACATGAAGCTGAGATGCTTGTTCAAGTGAATTTTCATTTTTAGGGAATTATCCGATTTCTTAGATGTATTTTTAAAAACATTTGAATAGGAAAGTAATATCTTTGAAAAATTTCTAATAGATGCTAAGGTGTGGATGGAATTTGTTTGTATTTTTTGGTTATTGAATTTTGGTTAGGTTGTGTTATATTATTAGTTATAAGAAAAATGCTTAAAGGGGTTTTTATGTTTGTGAAGAAATATTCTTGGGTAGTAATATCTTTGATAATTATTTTATCTTTTGTGATTGTTTTGTTTTTATCGTATTCCCAGATTTTTGGTAACAAAGGTATTTTTTCTAATGTTTTTTCAAAGGATGATGATTATTACTATTATCTTGAGATTTTTAATTCTGTTTATAATCTTGTTAAGGAATATTATGTTGATGGTGAGAAGGTTAATTCTAAAGTTTTATTTCATGGTGCTATAAAGGGAATGTTGGAGAGCTTAGGTGATCCTCATACAGCTTTTTTGAGTGAAGATGACTTTAAGGAGCTTACTGTTGAGACATCTGGGAAATTTGGTGGTTTGGGTATACATATAACTTCAAGAGATGGTTATATTTATGTTGTTTCACCAATAGAAGATACACCTGCTTTTAGGGTTGGTATAAAGCCAGGTGATTATATCATCTCGATAAATGGTGAGAGTACAAAGGGTATGAGTGTTGAAAAGGCGGTAAAGTTACTTAGAGGAACACCTGGCACTCAGGTTACTATAACTATAAGAAGAGATGGGGAGATTTTCGATAGAACGATCACTAGAGAAATTATAAATATTCCTACAGTTAAATGGGGATGGTTGTCAAAAGATGATGGTATTGTTTTTGTTAGAATATTGCAATTTTCTAGTACTACTTTTGATTCTTTTGTGAATGCTATAAAGCAAATTAATAAGGAGAATATTAAGTTGAGAGGTATAGTTATTGATTTGAGGTATAATCCTGGTGGTTTACTCGATGAAGTTTTGAAATTGTTGGATGTCATTATACCAGAAGGTCTTATTCTTGAAACCAGAGGTAGAACTGATGTAAGTCAGTCCAAAAATTATGCTTCTGGTCGAAATCTTATTTTGCCTCTAGATTTACCTATGGTTGTTTTGATAAATGAGGGGTCTGCTTCTGCATCCGAGATATTTGCAGGAGTACTACA
>JBKBIJ010000134.1:0-5534 GCA_046299455.1 Brevinematia bacterium
CCCCTTAAAACTAATCTACCGAAGTACCAATCACATCCTCAACGTCTTTTTGCAACTCTTTCAAGGCATTGATAGCTTTCATATCGTTATTGAGAACTTTTTGTATATATTCATCGAGTATATCTCTAATCTCAACCCATTTGACAGGTCTTCTGAAATCTGTAACATACTTAAGGGCATCAAGATAAATCTCACTATTAACTTGAGGTTGATTCTTTACGATAGCAGAAGCTTTTAGAAATGCATCAGAATAAGCAACAGACTTTCTTATAGGAATAGCTAAACCACTATTGGCGACATCTTTTTGGACCTCAGGGCTTGATAAGAACTTAACAAGTTTCCATGAAAGTTCGGGATTTTTGGTTTGAGCATGAATACAGTAAGCAACAGTAAACAACGTAGAAGCTCTCTTCTCTTTACCTTTAGGCATTTGGGCAACGTTCCACTTAAACTTTGTTATATCTCTAAACCTAAGGGTGACCCATCTACCATATGCAGCCATACCAGCCCTACCATCGACAAACATAGACTCACCACCTCCGAAATCCCTAGAAGCTGTAATTTTAGGAACAACTCTATGCACCCATATCAGGTCAGCAAGGAATTGTATAGCATCTGCGTTTTTCTTCAAATAGGGTTCCTTACCTAAAACAAACTCACCATTTGCATCAAAAAATGTTCCACCATTCGCATAAACCCAGTTCCTCCACCAGTTAGCCCATGTCTCCAAAACAAATCCATACTGATCTATATTACCATCGCCATTCAAATCTTTGGTAAGCTTTTTAGCAGCATTGAGGAAATCATCCCATGTCCAATTATCATTTGGATACGAAACACCAAATTTATCAAACATATCCATGTTGTAGTAAAGCACCAAAGTAGTGAAATCTTTAGCTATACCATAAAGTCTATTCTTATACCTAAACTCGTTAAAAGGAGCCTCAAAGAAATCTTCTGGCTTGACCTCATCCCTATCTCTGTTTAGAAAATCGTCTAGCTGTAGAAGTTCGCCCCTAGAAACTAGTCCCCCAAAATCTTCTATATCAAGATAGAAAACATCAGGTGGAGTTCCTCCTGCAATCATCGTTTTCAACTTTTGGCCAAAACTAAGCGAGTCAACATGGATTGCTTCAATCTCAACATCAGGATTCTCTTTAAGGAAATTCGTAACGTAATTCAAAACTGTAGCCTTTTCTTCAGGAGTACCCCAGTACATAAACACCAGCTTATTACCACCAACACCACACGATGAAACAATTAAGCTCACTAGCAAAATTATAAACATAAATCTTAATCTACCCATAACATCCCTCCACATAGATTAATCCTATTATAAATACTAAAAAATTATTTGTAAAGAAAATTAAAAAAGTATTCCAAAAATATCACACTCTTACTACAATAAACTACCATTATCAAAAAGCAACGTTCTTTCCTACGCAGTGAAAGATAGGAATTTTTAAAAGAGGAAGAGAAATAAATTTTTGTTATAGATTTTTGAAAAACCTTAGTTTCAAGTTTGAAAAAGGAGAATTTTTTATTTACATTTTATTAATGAAAATTACAGTAAACGGACAACAAAAAGAAGTCATATCAGATAACCTAAAAGAGATAATCGAAACTCTTGGATTTGATGTCAATAATTACGTCGTCATATTAAATGACGAGATAGTACCTAAAAGCAAACTAATTGAAACAAGAATAAAAGAAAATGACTCAATTGAGATATTAACAATAATGGGGGGAGGCTAAATGGACGAGCTTAGAATAGGAGATATAATCCTAAAAAGTAGACTAATAATAGGTACAGGTAAGTTCAGCAAGTACGACTACATACCAGAGATAATAGAAAAAACTAACTGTGATATGGTAACAGTAGCAGTGAGAAGGGCAAGAGATGGAAAACAAAAACCTCTCAAAGACTACATACCACCTAATACCAAGATCCTCGTAAACACATCTGGTGCGAGAAATGCTGAAGAAGCATTAAAAATAGCAAGAATTGGTAGAGAACTACTCGGAAGTAATCTAATAAAAATTGAAATAATACCAGACACAAAATACCTTATGCCAGATAATCTCGAAGTTATAAAAGCATGCGAACTTTTATCAAAAGATGGATTCAAACCATTTCCATACATGATGCCAGATCTGGTATCTGCAAAGTACATGGTTGAAGCAGGAGCAGTGTGTATAATGCCTCTTGGATCGCCAATAGGAACAAACAAAGGGTTACTTACAAAATACTTCATAGAAATGTTAAAAAATGAGCTTAACGTACCAATAATAGTAGATGCGGGTATAGGAAAACCTTCACATGCAGCTGAGGCAATGGAAATTGGCGTAGATGCAGTACTAATAAACACCTCAATAGCAACAGCAAAAGATCCAGTAAGAATGGCAATAGCATTTGCAAAAGCAATAGAAGCAGGAAGAACAGCATTTCTCGCAGGAATACCACAAGAAAAAATCTTTGCAGAACCATCATCACCACTCGACGAATATTTAACAGGATTTCTTAGAAAGTAAAACTCGAAAACTTTAAACTAATTCAAACTTTTGTGAATTTTAGAAAAACTATATCTTACACTTATAATCAAAGAGAAGAGGGGAAAAATGATAAGAAGGGTAATAAGGACATTTTTATCAAACTTAACCTTGAAAGATTTCATAAAATTTATAATACTAACATTCATCCTATCAGGAGTGCTCTTTGGAACATTTCTTGGAATAACTATAGCTTCATTGTACAATCCTGAAGATGTAAAAAACCTTAGATACCTAGCTTTACCAGAACCAATGAAGGTGTACGACAAAAACGGTAATTTTGTGGCTGAATTATTCATCGAAAAAAGAATCCCAGTATCCTACAATCAAATATCAAAAAATATAGTGAATTCTTTCATAGCTGTAGAAGATGAAGACTTCTTCTTCCATAGAGGCATTAGTGTTCAAAGAATAATAAAAGCACTTGTAAAGAACATATTCTCAGGAAAAGTAAAAGAAGGTGCAAGTACTATAACCCAACAGTTAGCAAAACGAATATTTACCTCTGGTGAAAGAAATATATTCAGAAAAATAGTAGAAATATGGTACGCAATACAAATAGAAAAAGAATATTCAAAAGAAGAGATAATGGAAATATACCTTAACCAGATATATTTCGGATATGGAGCATATGGTGTTGAAATGGCATCAAGAATATACTTTGGTAAAAGCGCAAAAAATCTCGATGTAGGTGAATCCGCACTCTTAGCGTCAATACCAAAAGGTCCACATATCTATTCCCCATTTGTAAATATAAAAAATGCACAAAAAAGGCAATACATAGTACTAAAAAGAATGGCAAGTTTAGGGTTTATACCAGAAAATAAAATTGATGAAATATTTATAGATTTTTGGCAAAGGTACACCCCCCTCATAAATTCACTAAAACTTAAAGTAGCAGAGAACGAACAAAAAGCTCCATACTTTGTTGAATACGTAAGACAAGTAGTATCAAAAATGTTTGGTGATGAAGCAGTATACAAATCTGGATACAAAGTATACACTACGCTTGACTTAAACAAGAGTATAGTAGCGGAAAAAGCCTTATACAAATACAGAGACTTCGCACAAAAAATATACGAAGAAAATGTATCAAAACTCATGAAAGAAAATCAAGGTTATGTGGACATACTATTAGCTTTATCTGAAGTAATACCCATACTGAAAGTAAAAACATCGAGCAAAATTATAGAGCTTAAAAAGAACATAAAAGATCTCTATTACATTATGTTTTTGACCTCAGAAACATTCGGGGCGGAAAAAATAAGAGCAAATTCATATGACATCTTCTTATCAATTTCTGAAAAGAAGCTCAGAGAAAACATAATAGAATGTGCGCTTGTTAGTATAAACGCAAAAAACGGATATGTAGAAGTAATGATAGGTGGAAGCGAATTTTCTCCTCTAAACAGATTGAACAGAGCAATTCAAGCAAAAAGACAACTAGGATCTGCTTTCAAACCATTTTTATATTCTGCAGCAATAGACTCAAAACTAGTTACAGCAGGATCAGTGTTTATAGATCAACCAATAGAATATAGATTTGCTGGTAGAACCTGGGCCCCGAAAAATTATGAAGGTAATTTTAGCGGACCAGTAACTTTAAGAGAAGCTTTATATAGATCATTAAACACAGTAAGCGTACAAGTACTCGATAAAATAGGGTTGGGAATATTAAGAAACTACGTAAAAAAATTCTTCAATATGGACGATAAAGAAGTAAACAAATATATAAACAGTATGGCATCAGCATTAGGAACACTCGAGGTATCACCATTGGAATTAGCAACAGCATCTACTGTCTTCTACAGAGGTGGTACAAGAATAGAACCTATATTAATACTAAGGATAGAGGATAAATATGGAAGAGTGTTAAAAGATTTTTCAAAAGAAGTAAATACTACACCCTCTCAAGTAATATCCCCTCAAACATCGTTTATTTTAACCTCGATGATGAGAGACGTTGTTAATAGAGGAACAGGAGCACTAATAAGAAGTGTTGGATTTTATGGAGATGCTGCAGGGAAAACAGGAACAACATCATACTGGAGAGACGCATGGTTTATGGGTTTCACTGGAGATGGTCTGGTCACAGTAATATGGTTTGGCTTTGACAAATCTACAATATCGATGGGAAGAGGAATAGTAGGAGGATCAGTAGCAGCACCAGCATTTGGAGAGTACATGAAAGGAATATACAAGGATCAAAATATCCCAATACAAATACCCTACACTTCAGGAATAGTATCAGTAGAAATATGTACAGAATCTGGCAAAATACCTACACCATTGTGTCCTAAAACCACAGTAGAATACTTTCTAACCGGAACAGAACCAACCGAACAATGTGAAATCCACGAAAAAGAACACCTAAAAGACCTCAAAAAATTCTTCGATTTTGAAAAAAAAGAAAAAACATTTCAAAACGAAAAACAAGATCTAAGAGATGATCTACTAAACTTTTAGAAAATAAAAAAATCCTACACCATACCTTAAAAACTTTTTACCATCTTTCTGACGCCATTCCAGAAGAGGTAAAAAGAATTCTCATTTGTCAAAACTACATGGAGGATGTTTCAAAAAATCTAACCTGTACCCATATTAATACAAAAACTATTAAATAAATGAGCCAAATTTACAAAAAATTCCTAAATTCACTATTCCAATAAAGTATCAAAAATGTCACCTTTTTAAAGACATTCGAAAACATTTCTTAAAAAAGTCATAGAACATAAACATGAATAGTCCAAATAAACTCTGAAAAGTACCAAGAGAAAAAGAGTCCTAAAAAAAGGAGTCTGTCTATTAATTTTTGCAACATAATCTTTTTCTATTATATTCCCGAATGGAGAGACACTCCACTACCTCCCCAAGTAATATTCAAAAATCTCCAAGTAAAAAATATATTACAAAAATTTTTAGAAAAACTATAATTTGTAATTGGCAGTAGATATCCTAAGTCTATAGAAAACTCCTAAGAAAAT
>JBKBIJ010000135.1:0-5337 GCA_046299455.1 Brevinematia bacterium
CCCAGTATTTATGAATAACCTTTAAATAGTAAAGTGATATTTTTTAAACATCCTATCCTTTTATTTTGAATTGATAGTACTTTCTATCTATATAACAGTAAGATAGGGTAAGAGATTTTATATTTTCAAATATAATTTGCAAAAACACAGTTAAGATATTAATGTAAAGTAAATTGGAAAGACTAGTACCCAATAAAATGCCACGAAAAATTAATCATTTTTGAATACGAAGCTATCAAAACTATAGAATATACACATGAACATAGATAAGATAAAATCTTTCATGGTGATGGATATTCTTGAAAGGACAAAAGAGATGGAAAACAATGGTGTTGAAATTATACATCTAGAAATAGGAGAACCTGATTTACCAACTCCACCAGAAGCTATAGAGAAACTGAATGAATACTTATCGAAATACAGAATGAGCTATACACATAGTCTAGGTATCCAAACTCTAAGAGAAAGCATATCAAAATACTATTTTGAGGAATATAAAACTCAAGTTTCTCCTTCAAACATAGTAATAACACCAGGTAGTTCTATAGGAATGCAGTTGGTAATATCACTATTACTTGAAGAAACAGGTGACTTCATAACATTCGATCCTTCATACCCTTGTTATCCAAACTTTATAAGGTATTTTAATGGTAATGTAGTAAAAATAAATATCTTCAAAGAAAATAACTTCAATCCTGAATTAAAAGATATAACTTCGTCAATTACTAAAAGAACAAAAGGTATTATTTTTTCATCTCCTTCAAACCCAACAGGAGTATTAATAAAAGATGAAATTGTAGAAGAATTACTAAACAGAAACGTACCAGTAATAGTTGATGAAATATACCAAGGAATAGTATTTAACAGAGAAAAACATGAAAGTAGTATCATAAAATACTTTAGTAGAGACGGCAACTTGATAATTTCAAATGGTTTTTCAAAATACTTTGCAATGCCTGGATGGAGAATAGGTTGGCTCGTACTACCAGACAGATTCGTGAAAAATATTCAAAAATTACTTCAAAATATTGTCATATCAACCCCTACACCATCGCAAATTCTTGCAAACATATGTATAAACGAGTTCAGAAAAATATTCGAAAACTATGTCAAAATATATAAAGAAAGACTAGAGAAAGCAAAAAACTACTTAAGCAAATTTGGTTTCTCCGTAGGATACGAAATAGAAGGAGGATTTTACATCTTCCTTGACTTATCAAAATACACGAACAATTCATACGAGTTAAGCAAAAAACTCCTAGAAGAATACTTAGTAGCAGTAACACCTGGTATAGATTTCGGCGAAAATAAAACAGACCAATTCATAAGAATATCACTAACAAACGATGAAAAAAACATCTTAACTGGATTAGAAAGACTTATCAACATGCTGTATTCGTATCACCCAAACCCAAGACCTGTATGATCTTCAAAATTATAAAGACTCTTCCAAACTTGAATACAACATCACTAATCATTAAAAAACCTCTAAAATATCATGGAATACTACTTATTTGGAATATTCACCGTAATAAGTGGTTCTATATTTTACTTAGTTAGCATAGGACTAAAAAAGATTTTTGATATCGTATTAAAACATAAAGATGAAACACTTAAAAAAATCATTAAATCTATTATCAATTGGAGCACTTTGCTTGCTTTTTCAGTTTTCACTAACATTATTTTAAACAACCTACTCAGACTACCAGAAAACATACAAAACATAGTCTCGAATTCGTTTATATCTTTATATATAATCATTGCTTCACTCATATTAACAAAAATCGTTAGCAGTATGATACTACCTTACATATCTCAAAGAATAAACATGATATCGGGTGATAGCAAACTTTCATTCTCTGTCAGTATATTCTCAAGTGTTATTGGTATTGTATTTATCACCATTGCATTGGGCATCATACTAGCTTTATGGAATATCTCATTGCTACCACTTATAACGACATTAGGTATTGGTGGTATAGCCATTGCTATAGCACTACAAGATAGTTTATCGAACTTTTTGGCAGGTATTCAGATTCTTCTGGTACATAATATAAGAGTTGGAGATTATATAAGATATAATAACGAAGAGGAAGGATTTGTTGTTGACATAGGTTGGAGAAGCACACTAATAAAAGATCTTAGAAATAACATAATCACTATACCAAATTCTAAACTTATAAATGGAGTTATAAAAAACTTCTACTTACCTGATAAGGAAATGACAATAGTCATCCCAGTTGAAATATCGGTTGATAACGATCTAAAATTAGTGGAGAATATAACAATCGATGTTGCAAAAAGGGTTCAAAAAACCTCTGAAGGTACTATAAAAGACTTCGAACCCATTGTAAGATACGATTCAATATCATGGTATTCTGTCAAACTCAATGTAATACTTAAAGTTTCAGAATACAATTACCAATTTCCTGTTAAACACGAATTTATAAAAAATCTTCAAAATGAATTTAAAGATAAAAACATAAAGTTTATTTCACCTATGATTTTAGAGAACTTAGTTAGGCAAAGAGACGAAAGCAAACTTGAAAAACCATAGTACATTTTTATATGATGAATAGGATATGTCTAAATTTTTCAAAGCTCTTGAAGTGTATTACAACAGATATAATGAACTTGAAAATAAGATATCAACAATAGATCCAAACAAAGAAACAGAGGAATTCGCAAAAACATTAAAAGAAATGAAGAAACTAGAAGACTACGTGAATCTCTATAATAGATTCAAAAAAGTGCTTGATAATATAAGAGAAGCAAAAGAAATAATAGAAACTTCAGACGACAAGGAACTCATAAGTATAGCAAAGGAAGAGTTAGAAAAAAATGAACTAGAACTAAAGAAACTTGAAGATGAAGCAGAAAACTTACTCCTATCTACTGAAGAGGATAGCAAAAATGTTATAATAGAGATAAGGGCTGGAGCTGGTGGCGAAGAAGCAGCACTTTTTGTAGCGGATCTTTTCAGAATGTACTCAAAGTTTGCAGAAAGAAAAGGTTGGGAGCTACGTGTAGTTGATTTCAACGAAACAGGATTAAAGGGATTTAAAGAAATTATTTTCACAATTTCTGGTAAAATGGCATACAAGTATCTCAAGTTTGAAAGTGGGGTTCATAGAGTCCAAAGAATACCCATAACTGAAGCAAGCGGTAGAATCCACACATCAACAGCAACGGTAGCAGTACTTCCCGAAGCAGAAGAAAACGAAATATACATAGACCCTAAAGATATAGAAATCCAAACATTCAGATCAAGCGGTAAAGGAGGTCAACACGTAAACAGAACAGAATCAGCAGTAAGAATAATACATAAACCAACAGGAATAGTAGTACAATGCCAAGACGAAAGATCACAAATACAAAATAGAGAAAGAGCATTAAGTATACTAAGAGCTAAACTAATACAACTTGAAAAAGAAAAACAGAAAGAATTAGAAGATAGCCAAAGAAAAGCACAAATAGGAACTGGAGAAAGAGCAGAAAAAATAAGAACCTATAACTTCCCCCAAAACAGAGTAACAGACCATAGAATAAACATGACAGTATATAACATAGAAAGCTTCATGGAAGGCGAAATCGATGAGATGATAGAAGCTTTAATAGCAGATCACAAAAGAAAATCACTAGAGCAAAAAAGCCTATAAAGTCAGAGACAAACTAATCCTCAAGCCAGTTGAACTAAAATTAGGAGAATTCATAATATTAACACCTTGGTAGTAATAAGTATTTGGGAAAGAATAAAGATAATACCCCCCTAAAAACACGTTCCTAAACACAACAAAATTAACTCCACATCCTATCGAAAAAACTCTAGAGTGTATCTCCTTCACATTCCAATACGAGTTATACGTATTAAAATCAATATCATTAAAAATTTTCAAATACGAATTATCAATAGAAAAAACTAATGTAGGACCCAAGTAAAAATAATTATTAGCCAAGGTAAACAAGTATCCAACAATAAACGTAAAAACATCAAAATAATCAATAACTTTTATCTGATTTAAAGTACTTACAGAAAACGGATATACCTTATAAGCATAAATAAAATCGACAATAACACCTCTACTTACGTAACCTAAGCTAAAACCTAAAAGGAACCTATTATCATCAATATTAAGGCCAATATCATTTTCAAGCGTTGTGTAGTTAATATAACTAAAATTAACACCCAATAAAACCTTTGATAACCTATTATCAAACCCATTTAACTCATCCGAAAAAGAGATATCGTAAAAAAGTAAAAGTAAAACAACAAAAACTAAAAACCTTTTCATATCGTTAATATATAACAACAAATACCTACTTTACAACTTATTCATCATCTTCAAGTTCCCTTTCGCTAGGAGATAGTTTTTCTTGTAATTCCTTGAGTTTTGACTTTAGTTCTTCTATGTTTTGGGTTTCAAAATCTTTCTTGACAATATCAAAATTATATATTGAAGAGTATACATTATAATATTTGACAACACGTTTTATATACTGTTTAGTTTCTCTAAATGCTAAAAATTCTGAAAATACAACACTATCATCAAGTGAAATTCTATATCTTTTTTTGGTCTTCATAAACACTCTAGGGCCACCATTATAAGCTGATATTGCATGATTAAGATCACCATAAGAATCAATAAGAATCGACAAATAGGCAGTACCTAAAAATATATTCACATCAGTTCTAAATAGATCAGTTCTAGTAGACAAAATGTCAGACATATCGAGTTTCTTAGCAACCAACTTCCCAGTACTATACAAAACTTGCATAAGTCCTATAGCACCTGCCCTCGAATAAGCTTCTTCCTGGAAAAAACTTTCTTGCTTCATAACAGCATACACAAGATTGGGATCAATACCAAACTTTTCAGCAGAATATATAACATCAGAAACATAGGGTATAGGATAAAGTACTTCTTGGATGCTAAACGGCAAAAATTTCGAATACGCATCTATAAATTTATTAGCAGTTATATTGTTACCTTCGTTATATATCCCCTTAGTTATCTTCATCTCAAGCCTATTCCTAATAACAACTAAATAAGAAAAAACATTAGATAACCCCTTATAAACCATTTTACTTCTAACAATCTTACTAACAACTACGTACTCATCCTTTATCTTCTTTAGCATGCTCTTTATCTTAGACTTTTCCATTTGATCCATACTATCAATAATATCATAAGGAATATCCATCAAGAATGTATTACTATCCTTAATTTTATAAATTACAAAAGATTTGTAAAGATCATAATTCTGCTTATCAAAGTTCAAAAGAAGTTTGGAAATATTAAACTTATCCAGATCTGGGGTATTAGGTGAAACAAATCT
>JBKBIJ010000136.1:0-5330 GCA_046299455.1 Brevinematia bacterium
AAGTAGCACTTTAGAAACATTCTCTTCTTTCTAAGTGAGAAGAATATTAACTAGCTATATCTATAAGATAGTCAAAAAATTCAATTTAGTAGTTTCTTTGTGGTTACGAACTTTTTTAAGTGTTATCAAATTTCTTAGACACACTTTTGAGCATCTTTAAATAGGAAAGCAATATTTTGGAGAGAATTCTAAAAAATTTGATTTTTGGCACAACCTTATCTCTCTTCAGAAGTTATGAAAAAATAATATCATAGAAACACTCTCTGAATAATAAGCTAGATTTTTGAAAAACTCTCTATGTATAATGGTGACTTGACATTATACACAAAAACATTTTGGTAGTAAAATAGATAGCGATACTTTAAAAAGTAAAACTCTTATTGAAATGACCGAATAAAAGATTGTATAATAAAGTTTATGAAATATGAATTTCCAGAAGCGTATAGGTTAAAACGAATTCCTCCATACATATTTTCAGTAGTTGACAGTATGAAGATGGAAGCTCAGAAGAAAGGTATCGATACAATTGATTTTAGTTTAGGTAGTCCAGATCTAAAACCACCAAGAAGAGTAATAGAAAAACTAAAAGAAGCTCTAGAGAGAGATGATGTACATAACTATTCAAGGCACGATGGAGAAATCGAGAGGGAATTTAGGAAAGAAGTAGCAAACTGGTATGAGAGAAAATTTAACGTAATACTAAATCCTGAGAAAGAAATACTACAATTAATAGGATCAAAAGAAGGAATAGCACATTTTGCGCTAGGAGTAATAAACAGTGAGGATATAGTAATAGTACCATCACCAACCTATCCAGCACACTTTAATGGCATAATAGTAGCTGGAGGAATAGTTTATTACGTTCCTTTGTTAGAAGAAAATAATTTTATACTAGATTTTAGGAAAATAGATCCAGGTATACTAAAATTAGCAAAAATACTTGTAGTAAGTTATCCACAAAATCCAACAACTGCAGTAGTTACAAAAGATTTTTACGAGGAACTTGTTGATTTCTTTAAAGACAAAGGTATAATAATCGTTAGCGATATAACATATTCTGACTTGATATACGACGAAAATATAAAACCATCAAGCATATTAGAAGTCAAAGGGTCAAAGGACTTCTGTATAGAATTCAATACATTGTCAAAAAGCTATAACATGGCGGGATGGAGAGTTGGTTTTGCAGCAGGAAATCCAAAACTCATAGAGATTCTGAAAAAAACAAAAAGTTACATAGACTTCGGTGTGTTCAAAGCAATACAACTAGCAGCAATAGAAGCATTAAGATATTGCGATGACTTCACTCAAGAAGTGAAAGAAAATTACTATGAAAGAATAACCATACTCGTTGAAGGATTAAATAGAGCAGGTTGGAGAATAGACATGCCAAAATCTACATTCTACGTATGGGCAAAAATACCAATCAAGTATTCAGCATTGACTTCACTCGAGTTCACAAAATTACTTATAGAAGAAACAGGTGTAGTATGTTCGCCAGGAAGCGGATTTGGAGACCACGGTGAAGGATATGTAAGGTTCGCATTAGTGCAAAATAAACAAAGAATAAAAGAAGCAGTAGTAAGAATAACAAGATTTCTAACAAGGGAAGACTAAAATGTTCATAGATTCTCACTTTCACTTAAACATGATAGAAGAAAATATTGAGATACAAAAAAAAGTGTTAGAAGATTCAAAAAACAAAGGTTTAATAACCGGAATAAACATATACACATCACCAGATGCTCTGATAAAAGATAGAAGCATAATAAATAAACTCGAAAAAGAAAGTATAAAAGTTGCTTGTGGATGGTACCCAGAGTACTCACTATCCCAAGAAATGATAGAAAAGCTCGAAAACGTAATAAGAGAATACAACATCTTTGCAATAGGAGAGATAGGACTAGAATACTACAGAATGCATAAACCTAAATTAGAACAAATAGAACTCTTCGAAGCTCAGATGGAAATAGCAAAAAAATACAATAAGCCAGTAATAATACATACAAGAGAAGCAACAGAAGACACTATTAGGATACTAAAAAAATTTCCATCAGTCAAAGGAATAATTCATTGTTTCTCTGGAACAAAAGAAACAGCAAAAACTTATCTCGATATCGGATACTACATATCATTTGCAGGAAATCTAACATTCAAAAAATCTACAGACCTTCAAGAAACAATAAAATTCATTCCAATAGATATGATAATGTTTGAAACAGATGCTCCATTCCTAGCACCAATGCCCTTCAGAGGACAAAAAAACCTACCATACATGGTAAAGTACACTTACGAATTTGCATCAAAAATACTCAACTTACCAATAGAAGACTTATCTTTAAAGATCTTACAAAACTGGGAAAACTTTACAAAGAATCACTAATACTATCACCATCTGTAGGTAAGTTTTGGTTCAATTTTGCCATCAATTCTTCTTCATCTTTCGACATTCTTTCATACAAATCTCTACCCAGCTCTATAACATCAGAAGGCTTATCAACACTTTTCTTACCAATACCAACAAACTTAGCAATATACCTCTTACATTCAGAAATTATCTCAAGTTTTTTACTCAAATCTTCCACAAGAAAAAGCAATTTATACTTTAAAACAGCATATAAATACAAAACACCATCAAATCCAAAATCCTTATCAGTATCTGGTCCAAAAAACCTTATACTATCTATAGTCTCCTTACCTTTAGACTGATTTTCCAGAAATTCTGAATAGAACTCTAACGCTTTTTTGTAAAGCAACAACTGAAATCTAGCATAAACGTGATCTTTTGTTTCGTCCAGCAAATCTCCTGCAAGCCAAGCAGCTCTCAATGAAGCTAACCCTTTCTTAAAAGAAGGAGCTATCTTTCCAGGCAAAAACGAATAACAACTTATAGCAAGAATATAACTCAAAAAACCATGCTTTAGATCTCTTTGATTCTCAAAGTTTACATTCCCAACTACGGCAATAGCATATTCTCCTCGAACTCTTCTATACCTTTCTATAGCTCTTATCTCATTATCCGATAAATACTTATTTCTAAAATCCTCCTTAAATGCGGCATAAAAACAATTAGGACACACCGTTATTGGGTAAAGCAAAGGATTCACCTTCCCCCACTTCTTAGTAGGTATATACAACCTTCTCAATTCTTCAGTAAGCTTACCAGCATTCAACCTACCACCACCTGACATAAGCTCTTCTCTTCTAAACTGATAGCTACATATCGGGCACTCTATCGGATCCTTCGAAAAGAAAGTTAAATCCGGCATGTAAATAATCTTAAAAACATGATCCCTGTCTTGCAAATTACAAAATACCTTTCTTCACATACTTTCCCAAAGTACTCAAACCTAAACTTACTTTAATAGGTTCATAATCACAGCTTTGAAATAATTGCATATGATACCTTTACGTTCGATTGAATACTTTCTATATTATCGAATTTGTACTTTTTTACATCATCTTCCCTGTCTGGGCATCTACGCCTAATTGCACCTTTATCCATTCGATTTTCTTCTCCCTACCATGCTTGAAGGCTTCCCACTACCTACACCCATATACCTTTATCTTAGCACGCTCTATAACAAGGTGTATGTTCTTTGAACTGGTATTTGGCAGGTGCATATTTAGCCTTCCAATCCTTCGAAATATGGTGGTGTGATCGGAAATGGTTTTATAGTACGTTGCTGTATTTTTCTGGTATTTCTTTTTGGTTTATTAGAGAACCATAAAAAGATGGCTTTTTTGGATATCCACAGGGTTATGGAGTCTCTTTAAGTAATAAAGTGTATTTTTCAAACACCCTAAAATTTAACTTGATTTCAAACGTTATCTATAACTAAAATAGAAATTCACATAAAAAATCCACTTCAAATAAGAGGCAAGAGATGAAAGAGATTGGTGGAATAAAATTCGTCAGTGTGTTTGACTATATCTCCGAGGAAGAACTAAGAAGAAAACCATTTTCAATAAGAATACTTATAGAAAACATTGCAAGAAACATAAAAGAAGAAGGAATGGAAGAAAGGTTTTTAGATTGCATAGTAAACTGGAAAGGCGGTATCAAAAACTTCGATGAAATAGGTTTCAAACCCTGCAGAGTTTTGATGCAAGATTTTACTGGTGTGCCGATTATTGTCGATCTTGCCGCCATGAGAGATAAAATCAAAGAACTAGGAAAAGATCCTAATATAATAAATCCTAAAATACCGGTACACCTAGTGGTAGATCATTCCCTGGTTGTAGATTTCTTTGGTACAAGTGAAGCATCTAAAAAAAATATCCAAAAAGAATTCGAAAGAAACTACGAAAGATATGAGCTTTTGAAGTGGGCACAAGAAAGCTTCCAAAATCTGAAAGTTGTACCCCCAGGCAAAGGAATAATACACCAAATAAATCTTGAACATCTTGCCAAAGTTGTTATCGTAGAAAACGGAATAGCAAAATATGACACATTAGTTGGAACCGATTCACACACTACCATGATAAACGGTTTAGGAGTTTTAGGATGGGGTGTTGGTGGAATAGAAGCAGAAGCAGTAATATTAGGGCAACCATACTTTATGAAAACCCCAGAGGTAGTAGGAGTACACATTAAAGGTAAACTAAAAGAAAATACAACAGCAACAGATCTAGTATTGGACATAACAAACTTTCTTAGAAAAATTAATGTTGTTGACAAGTTTGTAGAATTTTTTGGTGAAGGTGTAGAAGGAATGGATGTTGAGACTAGAGCAACAATTGCAAACATGGCACCAGAATATGGAGCAACAATGGGGTTCTTTGCAGTAGACGAAAAAGTATTAGAATACTTACAAAAAACAGGAAAAGAAAATGATCAAATAAAACTTGTTGAAAATTACACAAAGCTCCAAGGATTATGGAACTACAAAGATTCATATGAAAAAGTAGAATTTTCACAAGTTGTAGAATTTAACTTGGAAGATGTTGAACCAACATTATCAGGCCCCAAAAGACCCCAAGATAAAGTATCCCTATCATCAGTAGCGGAAAACTTCAAAAACTATCTAAAACAAATAAAAGAATCCCCTCAACAAAGCAATAAATTAAAAGATGGTGATATTGTTATAGCTTCAATAACAAGTTGTACAAACACCTCAAACCCTAACGTACTAATTGGTGCAGGAATAGTTGCAAAAAAAGCTCTCGAAAGAGGTTTAAAACCAAAATCTCACGTAAAAACATCATTTGCCCCAGGATCAAAAGTCGTAGAAGATTATCTAGATAAACTCGGTTTACTAGAATATTTAAATAAATTAGGATTTAATATAGTAGGATATGGTTGTGCTACGTGTATAGGTAATAGCGGA
>JBKBIJ010000137.1:0-5247 GCA_046299455.1 Brevinematia bacterium
TTGTTAATGATATTTTTCCCCAAATGAATGGGATAAACTCTGTGAAATATACTATCACCAAAATTTGAACTTAATATTTCTCTAAACTTTTCCTTAGACGAAACACGGACATCTATATAAAAAGGTTTACTTAAAAGTAAGTGATACAATGAAACTTTCTTAAATTTGTTTATCTTAATTAGCTTAAGCTTTTGGAATATGAACGAAGTAGACAAAATATCTGACGATATATTGCCATGATTTATAAACTCTTCAAAAGAATTTATAAGTTTGTAAAAAAATTCAGAAAGCCCTAATTCCTTTATTTTCGTAAACTCCTTTTTGACTTTGTCATCAGGTTTTGTAGAAAAAACAATCTTATTCCATAAAAGACTAGAAAATTTATTTTCAACAACTTCATCAGCTGTGAAATAATCCCTTACATCACTTAACTTACTCATTGTATAGGATATCTTCGACATAACGTTATCAGGCAAACTTTCAATTTCCTTAATTAGAAGAGATGCAGAAGGGAAAGGTGAAGGCGATTTTATGAACTTTTTCAAGATACTATGATATTCTTCTAACTCTTTAGGAATAGTTGAATAATGGAATGGTATGACGTAATCAACTTTATCCAAGACTTCTGACACAAAATTTTTATTATGACTGGTAATAGCAACACCTAACTTACCTAAAAGTACATCATACATCTGAAGAAAAACTCTCTTATCATTTCCACTATAAAAAGTTACATTGTCAAAATACTTAAGATCTTTAAAACTCAAATTTACTTTTCTACTAATATATTCAAAAGAAGATAAAGATCTTGGCCAAATGTAAACTTTAATTCTTTGATCACCAAACGATACATAAGTCTTTATTGCAGGGAACAAAATAACCGAAGTCTTAGGTAAAGATAATACTTCTTCAATCCAAAAAGAATAGTTAGAATCTGAGATTCCTACGGCTTTAATTCCATTTTCTATAGCAATCTTTTGTATAGAATTAAGGTCTAAAACAGATTCCTTTGAGAACGAAGTATAAACACCTATTATACCTACTGGGGAAATAAACATTAACTATTTTCTTCTCTGCAGAATGTACTTATTTGTAGGATTATTCTTCTTTCTTGTTTTGTAACCTAAACATGGTTTAGCCCATGGTGTCATTGGATAAGGATAACCTTTTTGTTTGCCGCCTTCACCCCCACCGTGTGGGTGATCGATTGGGTTCATTGCAACACCTCTAACTTTGGGTCTAATACCTAACCACCTACTTCTACCTGCCTTTCCAAGCCTTATATTAACAACGTCAGGATTGCTAACTTGACCTATAGTAGCATAGCAACTTAGTAGGACCATCCTTATCTCACCAGAAGGTAATCTCAATATTGCATACTTTCCTTCTTTTGCCTCAAGCTTTGCAAAAGTTCCACCACTCCTAGCAAGTTGTCCCCCTTTACCAGGATGCAACTCAACATTGTGCACCGTAGTACCAATAGGTATGTTCTTAAGAGGTAAAGCACAACCTATTTCTATAGGAGCATTTTCTCCAGCCATTATTTTGTCACCAACCTTTATCCCCAAGGGTGCTATAATATATCTTCTTTCACCATCTTCATAAACAACTCTACAAATCCTCGCAGTCCTGTTAGGATCGTACTCTATAGTTTCTACCTTAGCCCAAATATCTCTCTTATCTCTTTTAAAATCAATTATTCTGTATAACCTCTTATGTCCACCACCCTTGGTGAAAATAGTCATCCTACCAAGGTTATTCCTACCACCTTTTTTTCTAAGACCAACAGTAAGGTTCTTCAATGGTTCATCAACAGTAAGCTCAGAAAAATCATACCCTGTTCTATTCCTACTAGCGTTAGTTATTGGCTTAAAAACTTTTATACCCATACTACACTCCTCTAAATTTTATTTTACCTACTTTTTTGATTGTTTTTCTTTCTTAGATTTATCTTCTTTTTTAGATTTATCTTCTTTTTTAGGTTTTTCCTCTTTTTTAACATCCTCAACCTTTGAGGAAACTTCTTCGAACAGAGGAATAACCCCTTTTGACAACTTTATATAAGCCTTTTTCCAACCAGAAGTATAACCAACCCTACCTCTTACAACTTTTTTCTTCCTAGGAAGGATACAAGTATTAACTCTTTCAACTTCAACACCATAAAGTTTCTCAATTTCTTGCTTTATTTCCATCTTTGTTGCATCTCTCCTAACTTTAAAAACATATAGTCCTGTAGGTTTATTATTCCTATCGAACATCATCATGTTCACTTTTTCAGATTGTACGATAGGAGAGAGTATAACAGATCTAGGCATAACTTCCTCCGACGTGCGCCCGGCGGGACTCGAACCCACAACCCTCTGCTTAGAAGGCAGATGCTCTATCCTTTGAGCTACGGGCGCAAGATATTTGCGGGGGTTGGATTTGAACCAACGACCTCTGGGTTATGAGCCCAGCGAGCTACCAGGCTGCTCTACCCCGCGCCAGTTATAATAATTATAATAAATACAACAAAATCTTTGCAAACTACTATAAAACTGTGTAAAAAAATCATAAATACATACTGAAGTACTATACTACTTTCTTTCGATATAAAGCCTAAATTCCCTCTTCTATTTCTTTACCCTAAGATTTTTCTAGTTTCTAACGTAATAAACTTCCCCTTTCTAAAATTGTAACTTTTAACAATAACATCCTGCTTAGGTCTTTAATTTTTGTATTAGGTAATGTTTTAATCTATATTAACGATTTGGTATACATAAATACCTAGTTTACTTACCTTCTTGATCCGTTAGGAAATCTCCGATATATGGTTTGTTAATAATTGTTCTAAATTTATATAAAACTTCCAGGGGAAAAAGACTTAGGAAATTGAATTTTATACAGCCTCTCACCTATTTGAAACAAAGCGCATAATACATTTATATTTATCTACTCTTCAAATTTGTCATACGGAGACAAAGATGATAATAGTTCAAAAGTATGGTGGTACATCGGTAGGAAATATAGAAAGGATTAAAAATGTTGCAAAAAGGATAGCTAAAACAAAGGATCAAGGAAACGATGTAGTAGTAGTGGTTTCTGCAATGGGTGACACCACTGATGAGCTAATAGAACTAGCAAAACAAATCTCAAAAAACCCCCCAAAAAGAGAATACGATCTCTTACTTTCAACAGGAGAACAAATTTCTATTGCACTTCTATCGATAGCTCTACATGAACTTAAATACAATTCAATAGCTTTTACTGGCGCTCAAGTAGGAATATTAACAACTACAGATTTCACCGAAGCTAAAATACTAGATATAAATACATCAAGAATAAAGGAAGAATTGTCCAAAGGTAAAATAGTAATAGTAGCAGGGTTTCAAGGGGTAACCGAAGATGGTGATATAACAACCTTAGGGAGAGGAGGATCAGATACAACAGCAGTAGCGCTAGCAGCAGCTTTAAAAGCAGATATCTGTGAAATATACACAGATGTTAGAGGTGTATTTACATCAGATCCGAGAATAGTAAAAGATGCTAAAAAACTTGATACAATAAATATTGACGAAGTTTTAGAACTAGCAAGCGCAGGAGCTCAGGTATTACACCCTAGATCAGTAATTTTTGCAAAAAAATATAAAGTTCCTTTAGTTGTAAGATCATCTTTTGAAGATGATCCTGGAACAAAGATTGTGGAGGATTATATGGAGGGATTAGTTGTAACAGGTGTTGCAATAAAAACAGATGAATCAAAAGTAACTGTGCTAGATGTACCAGATGTTCCTGGTATAGCTGCAAAACTCTTCTCTGAAATAGCAAAAGCGAAAATCAACGTCAATATGATAGTACAAGGTACAAGCAGAAATGGATTAAGCGAAATCAACTTCACAATACCTAAAAAAGATTTAATAACCCTAAAAAGCATCGAAGATAATATAAGATCATCTATAAAGTGCTCTAACATAATCTACGATGATAACATAGCAATAGTCTCAGTGGTTGGTACTGGAATGAGAAGCCACCACGGAGTAGCAGCAAGGGTTTTTGAAGTACTAGCAAGTAGGGGAATAAACATAGAAATGATATCCACTTCGGAAATAAAAATATCAGTTGTCGTACGAGCTGATAGAGCAGAAGAAGCAGCAAATGCATTACACAAAGAGTTTAAACTATCAGAGATAGAAATAAAAACAGAGTAAAGTTATAAATATTTACCAATACCTATATCATCCTGCCTTATTCTCTTCGTATAAGGTCTTATTTTAGCTGCTTCTTCTGGAGTCAAAACATAACAATACTTGCATCCCTTTATTACAATTTTATCTCTTGGCTCACTCTGAAATATTTCAGCGTATATAACATCCCTAGGACCTAACCTCGAATTACAGACAGGACAATACCTAGGTTTTGTACCAGGTTTATAATCATTATCATTATCAAAGTTCGTATTCCTATTCGTCTTTTTATCATTATAACTTCTTAAATTCATAAGCAACAAGAATATTATAAGTCCAATTAGTACACCAACTACACTCCAAAATACCATAACCAAATTCTATCAAAAAAATATACCAAATTCAATATAAAAACCATATTCGTAATCCACACAAGACAAAGTTAATAATTTACATATGGATGTTACAATTGTTTGTATGATGAATCTAATATTCCTAGGAGTTCTATCCATATACGATTTGAAGTACAGAATTGCACCTGACTATATATCTTTACCATATATAACATTAGGATTTATTAATAACATTATCTCTAGAAATCTATTTATACTTGTAAACATAATAGAATTAATGATGATATACTTGCTACTGCTAGTTTACTCAAAAGTTAGGGAGAAAAAATTCCTAGAAATGTTCGGAGGAGGTGATATCAAAGTTCTCATAGGTTTCTCTCTAATGAATAGCTTTCACGTTTTTAATTTTTCGCTAATACTTGGATCTATTATAGGAATAGCATGGGGTGTTCTAAGAAAAGAAAAGGAAGTACCCTTTATAGTCTTCCTATTCGCTGGTTACATAATATCCCTCTTCACTATTCTTGCTATAGGCTTAGTAGATAAAGATTTCTTCAATTATTTAAATCTACGTGTACATCTTGATAGTTAAATTAACCATTTTTACAATATCTTTTGTTTGGGGGTTGTGTATGAGTGTTAATTCTATTGAAGTTGATGCTAAGTTTATAAACGCAAGAGAATTTGTTAACTACATATCTGAAAAGTACAAAGACAAAAAAGCCCTAGGT
>JBKBIJ010000138.1:0-5186 GCA_046299455.1 Brevinematia bacterium
ATGGTCATAAGAAAAAGAAATAGTCTTAAAAATCTATTTTGCTGTTTTAAATAAACTTTTTCTTCAAGATAATCTTTTAACACTTTTCTTCTCCCTCCTTTTATTCATAAAATTTAGTTTCATAATAAGATGGTGCATTTTTAAAATTAATTCGCCCAAGAACATAAAAAAGATGCTTTAAATAACCTCTTGGGTATTTCTTTTTGAAATAACTCAACATATACATATAAGGTACCAATAGAACCCAGAATATCGTGCCAAAAGAAATAGCCAAAAACAGCATTATAATAAGGGCAAAAAGTTCATCTACCTCGAAAAAAAGTACTTGATAAGGTCTATGAAGATATTGAGGGATTCTTATGTCTTCCATCTTTTACTCCTCTATCTTTAAAATAACTTCAACGTATCTATCTAAACAAAGAATCTTGCTCTTTTCAGTCTCACCAAGTCCTTCAATTTTCACTACTTTAACTCCTAAGCTTTCTAAAATCCTTGCTACATTTTTTGCTCTTTCTGTAGAAAGTTTCTTGTTATAGGTTCTTTTTCCAAGAGGACAGGCATATCCTCTTATTTCTGCTTTTATGGAATTAGAAGAGAAAGTTTCCATATAAGATTTCACTTCAGAAATTAGGTATCTTTTTTGATCTGAAACTAAGGAACTTTTATTGAAAGGAAAATAAACAACTATTCTCTTTGTTCTTGCAGGTTCTTTAGTCTCCGTTATAACATCTTTTTTAGTTTCTTCTCTAGATTCTGGAGTTGGACTAGGACTAGTTATTTTCACACTAAGAAATGCAGGTAAAGTTTTAGGAGGGTCATACAGAGAAGGGAATCTCTTAGTTTCTTCTGAAGAAATAACAAAATTAAAATCATAACTTATGTTAACTGGACTGTCTTTATATACTTCATTCCAGTTATACCAAACATAATTCACTGAAAGTTGATTAGCAAAAGAATGAGGCGTGAATATACAAGTACAAACATAAAGAAGCAAAAACAAACCTTTTTTCATCTCCTTCCCCTTTGTCTTTTTAATATTATTTATTAGAATCAGACCAAAAAAAAGGAGAGTACAATGGAACTTGAGAGAAAAAGAATTATTTTTAGCAAAGATTATATATTGCATTCCGTTGTTCAATATAAACAAAACAAAAATTTTGTGAAGTACATTTATCAAAAACTTAAAGATTTTGATTTTATTCCTACTGTAGTAGCAGAATTTGGAGTTGGTGATGGAACATTAGCAACTAAACTTTTTAACTCTTTTAAACCAAAAACTTTTTACATAGTTGATTTATCAAAAGATTTTTTAAAGAATGTTGAAAAAAATATTCCTCAAGCAATAACCATAAATAAAGATTTTTTAGAGATTGATACTTTTGACTTTAAACAAGCTCCTGAAATAGTAGTTTCATCTAACTCTTTGCACTGGTTACCTTTAACACCACAAAAAAATGAGTGGGTTAGAGCTATTGAAAAAATTTATGAAATACTTTCTGAAGGTGGATTTTTATTTGTTCATTGTGGTTTAAAATGGACATATTTTGCTCTTTACGACCTTGCAAATGAATTATTTGAAAAATCTTATAAAAGAAGAGTTGACTTATCAGAATATCTTTACTATCCACCTGCAAAAGAGATAATACAAAACTTCGAAAAAATTGGCTTTCGTATAATACACTATAAAGATTTTTATGAGATAGAAAATTTTACCGCTTCTTATACAAAAGAAGAACTATATAAATCTTTTTCAGTATCAGGACTTAATGTTTTTTTAGCAGAAATTCAAGATCTAAAAGAGAAAGAAGTCTTTAAAGAAAGCTTTTTGAAAGCATGCTATTTTTATGAACCAATTACCTTTTCTCATAGAGGATTTTTTTCTTTAAGAAAGCCATATAGTGCAAACGTAGATTTTACTTATAAGCTGATTTCTCCAGGTAGTGCATCAAATAGAGAAAAAGAATTGATCGCAGAATTTTTAAGCAAAGTATCAGATGACTTTTATCCACCTCTTACAACTAGATCTCCAGATGATAATAAGTTTAGCTGCAATATTGATTCATCTATTTACATTACCTCACTTCTTCGTGATTATTGGATTTTGTTTGCTCAGTTTGGAGATAAACCTAACGAAATAGCAGCTCTTTTAGCTTTTACAGTAAAAACCCCTTTTTCTATCCCTTCCACATCTAAATGTATATACATTTCAACTTTAGCAGTAGCAAGAAAGTACAGAAATGCAGGTATAGGAACAAGACTTTATAAGTATTTTCTTGAAGAAATTTTTCCAAAGCACTTTAAACATCAAGGGATTTCCAATATAGAAACAAGAACGTGGAGTACAAATATTGCATCAAAAAGATTACTTGAAAATCTTGGTTTTATTAAAACAAAAGAGATACTCCATCACAGAGGAGAAGGAATTCATACTGAATATTATACTAAACAAATGAGCTAATATTTCAAAAACTTTCCAGAAAGATTTATAAACTTTGTGTTATTTGAAGCTTTACCTATAACGTATAAATGATAAAAAAAGTTAACATCTCCATATGAAACATAATAACTTTTTATCTTAGTTTCAGGTAAACCTTCTGAATAAAAAATCGAGCTTTCAACTCCTTTCACATAAACAACTGCTGGAACCATGTTAATCTTGTATCTTTTAAAAAGAAAAGGATCTATTTGAAAATTAATAGGATAAACTTCACATTTTTCCTTTAAAAGATCACAGTCTTGGTCCTTCTTCATAAGATGGTATATCCACTCAACTGTTGGTCTAAGATAAGTTAAGCCTCCTTTTCCCCCTCTCAAAACAAATATAACATTGGAACTATTCAAGCTCGATGCTGAAACTATATAAGATCTTAACACATCTTCTGGCACACTTTCTGAGACAAACACATAAATACGTTCATCTGAGGAAAGAACCGTTTCAAACATCTTTTTCTTAACAAAATCTTCATAAAAGCTGGGTTTCTGAAAATCTTGACCGTAAAGAAGTTTAGCAAGTTCTGTGGTAGCATTTTCTATTTTCTCTTGATATTCTTTGGTTCTTATAACAGTTGAAGTTTTCTCTAAAGATTCTTTGATTTTTCTTTTTTGTTCTTCTGTTAAAGAGCTTCCTACTTCTAAACTTTGCAGCTGTGAATAAAAATTTTTAACTGAACTCATAAAAACATAATCCACTACCTCATCAAGGGTTCTTTTCGCCTTTGTAGTTTTCCACAGGTTACCCTGATGATAAATCTTAATCTCTCCTTTCTCATCTGGCTCCACATTTACCTGAAGAAAAGATATTACCTGCATACATGTCTCATTGCCTTTTGTATTTTCTAAATAGATCTTACCTTTTTCTACTTTTGATACATACACACACGGATTTGGAACTGGAATCACATGCACCTTAGAATAGTTTTCAAAACAAAATCCTGATTTTACTAGAACCAAGAAATAAATCAGATTAATCAAAAATAAAGTTAACACTATCTTGTCATTCCTAAACAACATTTGACTTTTCTGAACATTATCCATGAAAAGTTATCTGGCGAATGTCCTCTAGTTCCAAAAGGAGGATTTTTATCTGTTTCCCAAATTAAAGGTGCTCTACCTATTGGAACAATAGGTCCTTGTTTAGGTTTGATAAGATGCATCTTATAGTGAGTTTTTATCCATATAGGTGTTATCACTGCTCCGCATTTATCAACTCCAGGATCCCAAAGAAGACCAAGTCTTGCATTCCTATATATGGTTCTTGCAGCAAGTTCTGCACTTGCTTTTATCTCATTTTCAGTTTCAGTTGCCCCTGCAAGAGGATAACTACTCCCCCATGAACCTACACACCAAAAAAGTGCATTTATAGGATATCCTGCCAATGCACCCACCGAATCAGCCGCACATGCAAGTTGTGCAATAGGATTACCAAAAAGAATTGCTTCAGGATTGATGGCAAAACTAAGTAAATCATTATTCCACATAGGATCAATCTCGCTTACATAAGCTACATCAAAACCTTCATGTGGAACACACGGGATATCAACAAAAAGATCAATTATATCAAATACGTTGAATAAATAGTAATGCGAATTAAAAGAACTATATGTGTTAGATCTACCTATTTTACTTGATGCATTTTTCCAATTTTTTGCCTGGTTTGAACTAGAAAGACTAGCCCCCAATGTAGGAAAACACCAAGGGACCTTTGTTGTTTCTATTATTCTTGCAGGTTCCCAGTAGGAAACTACAAGACCGAATGTGACCTTTGGACCTTGTCTACATATACAAACTATGGAATCATGTTTTTCAGGATCAGTCTTTAACCCCTCGCTCGCTGGATTATCATAAGTCGATCCTGTCCCTTTTATTTCAACACCTGCTATAGTAATAGGAAAGATTCCTTCCCATCTAATATCAGATACAGGATTTATAAAACTAGACTCACAAGCTTTTAATGCATTAGCAAAACTAGAGTTTGGAAAGTTAAAAATAACTAAAAACAAAAAATATAAAATCAGTTTTAGTTTATTTCGAAGCATATACCCCTACCTCTTTAACAATTAAGTAATTATCAACCTGATAGACTATGGAAGGAGTTCTTTTGATTGAAAAGTAGTTAAGAATGTTTTTATCAGCAGCAAAAACTTGTCTTCCAATTGAGTTAGAAACATCATAGATATTTCCTTTTGTAATAATAAACACACTATCCCATCTCTCAATTAGTCCAGAACTTTTCAACCAAGAAAGTTCTTCTTTGGAAGTTGCATTTATAAAAACAAGATAAAAGGGTATTTTTACATAATCAAGCGGATTAAATGTATAACCTGCAGGATAAATAGTTTTCCCAATTCTATCTTTTATGTTAAAAGGCAATTTATAAGAAAGTTTAATTACCCTTGTCTCATCTTTTTTTGCTTTTGCAAGTTCAAAATTGACAATATAGTGTTTTGATAGATTTTTTTTAATTGAAATAAGTTTTTCGTTTAGTTTTGAGGTTTTAACTTTTTCTAAAATTTCCTCATAAGCATCTTTTTCTTTTATAGGATAGGTTTTACCAAATATTCCAATAACTTCTCCTTCTTCACAAAAAGGCTTTGTAGGTAAAAAAAATAGAAAGAAACTGATACTAAGACCAAAGATATAAATTAGCTTTTTTGCCTTCATTACTATCTTCATTGTTGTGTAGAAGG
>JBKBIJ010000139.1:0-5099 GCA_046299455.1 Brevinematia bacterium
TATAAAGTTTAGATCTATGTGGAATTTTCGCGGAATTTTACCTCATAACCCCAGACAAGAGCGATTGCGTCTTTTGGTAATTTGGGAATCAATTCCGGTTTTTCGAGGATTATATCTCCCCAATATTGCATCTTCTTGTGGCGTTTAGATATAATTTCATTGACTTTTCCAAGAAATTTCACGTAAACTTCATGGGTTCCTTCTTTCTCACATACTTCCTTGGATCTTCCTTTTCCCAGATCAAAAGTCTCATCCATTCCAACGTTGACTAAATTTGACGAAAAATGAGGCAAAAGTTGACCGAATAAATCTTCTAAGAATTCTGTGGAGCGAGGGTCAATTGGACAGAGAGAATAAGGTTCCTTATTTTGAGAAATATACTTTATCCACAGTTTTTCCGAAAAATTTTCAGAGGGAGAGACTTCTGGAATATTGTGAATTTCTTTAAGTATCTTCTTTAATATAATTAATTCCTTTCTACACTCATAACAGTAAGACAAATGCTCTTCTACCTCTTTCTTCTTATCCATAGCTATTTCACCATCTATATATGAAGATAAAAGCCTTTTCACATCTTTACAACGCATAATCCTTTACTTCCTTCAATATTTTTTCTTTCAATTCTTTTCTTGCTCTAAATAAACGAGACTCTACTGTACCGATAGGACAATTAAGAATCTTAGCTATTTCCTCATAAGATAATCCCTCGTATTCTCTGAGAACTAAAACTTCTTGATATTCTTTGGGAAGTTCTTTTATAAATTTTCTAAGTTTCTCCTTAAGTTCTTCAGTTTCTATAACAGATAAAGGATCTTCAATAGAACTATCAGAGAGCACCTTCTCAAAAGTGTCCTCTTCATCTTCCTTTAAAGGCTCATCTAATGAATAGGTTTCCCTATTTTTTCTTTTATAATCATAAGAAATATTCATCGCTATTCTATAAAGCCATGTATAAAATTGAGATTCTCCTCTAAAATTTCCAATATTTTTAAATACTTTTATAAAAACTTCTTGAGCTAAATCTTCTAAATCAGGTATGTTTCCAAGTTGCAAATAGAGAATATTAAGTATCTTTTTCTCATATCTTTTAACTAATAAAGCAAAAGCTTCCTTATCTCCACTCTTTATTAAAGAAATTAAGGCTTGATCTGATAATTTACTTTTTTCCTCCCAGCCCAGGGGGGAAGGCTGGGAGGAATGGGTTGAAAGGGGGTATTTTCCTTTTATTATATTAATGATACTCTTTTCCATAAAAATTTTTCCTTTATTAAAATACTTTTACTCTTATGTTATATCTCAATAACCATCTTTGAAGTTCTTTAAATTGTTTACCATCTAAAATTTCTTTCAATTCTTTAAGCATTTCAGCTCTTTTTTCCTTAATCTCTGTTTTTAATTTTTGAATCTCCTCTTTTATCTGAGACTGCTTTTCCTTATCTTGAGGACTTAATGTTCTTGCTTCCAAGTTCTTCTCTTGTAGTCTAATCCTTAAATTTCTAATCTCTGACAGATATTTATCTATTATTTGTGATACCTTTTGTTTTTGTTCATTTTTAAGTCTTAAAACTCTTTCTAAATTTTTCAATAAATCTTTTTTAAATTCTTCGAATATTTTGCTTTCCAGTTCTCTTAACTGGCTCAAGTTTTGTTGAAGTTTTTCAAAGTCTAGTTCACCTTGTCTTAAAAGAAACTTAACCTGAGCCTGAATTCTACTCCTTTCTTTTATCAAATTTCTTAGCTCTTGGGATAATTGGAAAGTATATTTAAAAACTGGTTTTTCTCTTTCTATAATGAACACCCTTTGTCTTTCATAAAGCCCCTTTTGAAAAGGACCTGCAAAAGACACACTAATGAGGAGAAGTATTAATACCAAACCTAGTGCAACTATTTTAACCAAACTTTCCATATTTACTGCACCTCCTTTTTTCTTTATCTATAAAGTTAGACTAACTTATGTCTTTTTTATTTCAAGAATTTTATGATATTTCCCAACCTTTAGCTCTTCTAATAGGTTCCCTCCACTTTTTAATAAGTCTTTCTCTTTTTTCTTCAGTAATACACGGAGTAAAAACTTTTTCTTCTTTCCAGACTTGTTTCAACTCTTCCAAGTTTTTCCATATACCAACTCCAAGACCTGCTAAAAAAGCAGCTCCTAAAGAAGTAGTTTCTGTAATGTAAGGCCTTACCACTCTTACATCAGATATATCTGATTGAAACTGCATCAAAAAATTGTTACTTGAAGCTCCTCCGTCGACTCTTAGTTCCTTTATTTTAATACCAGTTTCATTTTCCATAAGATCTATAACATCATTCGTTTGATAAGCTATAGATTCTAGAGCTGCTCTTACGATATGTTCTTTTTTTACACCTCTTGTAATTCCTATAATCAAACCTCTAGCAAACATATCCCAGTGAGGAGCCCCTAGTCCCACAAAAGCTGGAACAAAGTAAACACCACCATTATCATCTACCATTTTTGCTAAAATCTCACTTTCAGAGGAACTTTTAATGATTTGTTCAATGTTTGCAGGAAGAATAAATATAGAGGGCAAGCTCAGGAACGGCATATTATATTTTACAAGATATTATTTGTTTGTATAATAAATGTATGAAGCACAAAGTTAAAAATCAAATACTAATAGCACGTGAAGGAGAGTTGCTCCTCATAACACCCGATCCTCAACCGTTAGATAAGCTGCCTGACTTTATAAGTTCATTTTGCACCATGTCAAAAGAAACTGTTGATGCCATAGGCATGAGCTTTGAGCTTAATAAAGAAGAGGCAGAGCAATTTGCATGTTTTCTAGGTCTAAGTAAGAGTGAATGTAACTGCATAAAAAACGGATTCATAAAATTAGAAGGATACATGTTTGAAAAATATACGAAAGGGAACGCTTCTGATAGTGGAAGTAACGATGTTATGATTAGTAAGCATAATAATTCTGGAAAGAAATATGTGGAGAATGATGAGGAGAAGGAGCAAGGTGCCGAGAAGGAGCAAGGTGCCGAGAAGGAGCAAGGTGCCGAGAAGGAGCAAAGCATTCAAAAGAAAAAGAAGAAAAGCTAGGTTATTGTTAGTGACTAGTCCTATATTACTCTCCTAAAACTGCGCGGGCAAATCCCAAACCATTTTCAGTTAGTTTTCTATAGTTGACATATCTAACACCTTCTCTTATTTCCTTTTCTATAGCATCGTGTAAGTTATCGTCAATACTTTCTATAGATTCTATATTTACTGTGCTAAGCCATTCTTCTTTTTTGTTTAATAAATCTTTTATATCTATAAACTCGTACTTTTCATGAAAGTCTGGATTTGCTATATCGGCTATGCCGCATTTCACTACTATATCAAACAGGTCATCCTTCTTTTCTGTATATATGTTACTTAATATAAGATTAATTCTGAATAAATCGTTATTTTTGGTATAAAACACATATGTTTTATAGCCAAATTTAGTTGCTTCTATTAGAGTCTTTAGGTTTCGTCTATCTTCCATCAGTTATTGTGGATAAACCGAAAATATTATCGGAATAACTAATGTATCGTGTATGGCATAGAGTTAATATGTGACGCAGTGAACTCATACTCAAAGGATAGTGGAGAGATTAGCCGAGAACTCGCTTACTTTTACATACTTGCTTATTCAAAACTGAATAACAGCATATTCGGAGCAACAAGGTACAATGTTCAGAAACAAATTAGGGAACTATGTTTGAATAAAGATGCGAGTTCAGATTCGTTCTATAATGTAATCAGTATTATGCTAATATACTATGCTACTCAAACATATCCTAAGAGAATGCAGTTAAAAAAGGGAGAATTTACTAAAAGTCTTGCTAAATTTTTACAGGAAAATGATATTGAAAAATTCAGCGCAGATTTATTTTTCTCTACTTTTGATGTTCAGGAGATAGGCAATCAAACTCCAGCGTGGTTCGTACAAACTATAAATGCACTCCGCCATATAAAGCCTCTGAAAAATATAGATAAATCTCTATACATATTATTAAGAAAAGTGTGTAGTGAATGTGCAGAACAGGATGAAAAATGATAATAAAGAAGATAGATACCAATAATAACACTAGTATAGATGAAATAACTTTCGCTCAGTACTTGCGTGATTACAATACTCCTCTCCCTCCAATAAGGAATTTCGTTGTACTGTTCTCCGCGAATCCCTTACCCATAAGTTCTATGCGATTTCACTACTTCTATAACTCTCCGAGTGGTGAGGATGTACTGAGGCAAAGCTGTTTCTACTTTATAGAAGCTCCTGCTATCGATGTTATTGAGGAGGGAACATTCGCTATAGAAGCAAGGAAGATGCTTGTTTTTTCTGTTAGATCAGTACAGGATTACTACAAAAATATGATAAACAATAATAACCTTACTACGCTATTATTTACTAGTTATCCGGATGAACAGGGAATGCTTATTAAATTGATGATACTTCGCAGGAATGTTCCTGTAGCCCAAGCATCAAACTATAACTATGTATATCTCGTCGCTAGATTCTTTAACCTTAACCAACCTAGCACAATAATGCAAGCTGATACTGTACAAAAATACATAAATGTGGTAATATGGAAGGCTAGTTCTCCTCAGAATGGCACCTCAGAAATTGATATAGTAAAAAAAATATATTGCTCTACTTCGTGGTATTTCGATATATTGCTCCCATTTCGTCTGGAGATAAGCGATACACTAGTAGATAGTAACACCTAACTAAAGTCATCAAGAGATTCTATGACTGCTATAAACTCATGAATATCAGCATCACTTGGTACATTGTTTAATAATCTATCAACAATATTGGCCACACTTATCAAGTCGTTTTCTAGATTGTCTTTTCCAATTTCTGTGATAATCTCGTCAATAGCCTTTTTATGCTCACCTTTCTTGTTGACATTCTTATTTTTATTGTTTAAAAACCTGTATTCTATCCGCTCCACGATATATCATTCTACTAACATATATTGCTTTTTATATGTATAAACTCATGTGTTCGTCCTTTCCTTCTCTTATTCAGAGACCTATTATCAATAAGTACAGTAATAATTGTGTCCTTACATCCTATGTTTATCATGTTAGCTTTATA
>JBKBIJ010000140.1:0-5079 GCA_046299455.1 Brevinematia bacterium
GTAGGGTTGAAAGAATGAGAGTTTGAGATATTGAATTTTTGATATTGTCCATTTAAGTTTTTAACTTTTAATTTGTTATCATTAATGGGTTAAAACTTTACCTATATAAAAAACTGAATGTATAACTTTAATTTTACCACTGGGGGTTTTTTTGAATTCTTAGGAAAGTGATGATGTATATGGTAAGAATTACTAAAATATATAGAAGAGAAAAATCGAAGAGATACCTAGAAGTATTCATCCTAAAAAATAAGGACTTTATGAAGTTGTGGTGTCTATAACAAAGAATCACTAGGTAGTTTTAAGGAACTAGTTATTTTTTTGAAATATCTTCACTAAAACTTTTTGATCCTTGCAAAAAAATAATTTCGATTTACTACCTTTAACCAAAGTGAAAGAAGAAAGTTTTGATGTGTATAATTCTATTATGAAGTATTCAGATATTTCATATTACATGAAGAACGAAGAATTTAATGGATTTAGTTTTGAGATTGCTATAAAAAATTTTGTACATAGGGAGAGATCTAAATTTCAATTAATAGAAGTAGTGGATACTGTTCCTTTTGGTAGGGCATTGATAACTGATGGAATATTGATGATTACTGAATTGGATGAGGTGATATACCATGAAATGATTGTGCATGTACCTTTGTCTTTAGTTAAGTTTCCTAAAAATGTTTTGATAATAGGTGGTGGTGATGGTGGCTGTGTTAGAGAAGTTTCTAAGTACGAATGTGTTGAAAGGATTGACTTAGTGGAAATAGATGAGAAGATTTTGGGTATAACGCAGAAATATTTCAAAACATGGGAAGGAGTAAATCATCAGAAATTGAATATCTACATTGAAGATGGATTTAAGTTTTTGGAAAAAACTTCTAACATTTATGATGTAGTACTAATAGATATTAGTGCACCTATAGACATAGCAAAAAGTTTATACTCCAAGGATTCTTTTGAAAAGATAATTAGAATATTATCAGATGAAGGGGTATTTGTAATTCAGTCTGAATCGGTATATGTTACTCCAAATGTTGCTAAGTATATTTTAAATCAAATCAAAGATTTGGTAAAATTCTCAGGTGTTTATAGTGTGTGGGTACCATCTTTTTTATCTCCATGGAGTTTTATAATAGGATCAAAGGGAAATCGACCAGATAAACCTAAATATATTAATTTGGATTCAATGGTTTTTAGCAAAATGAAAGCTTATTCGGAAGAATATCATATTGCTTCTTTTTCCTTACCTCCATTTATAAAAAATTATTTGTTTTCTGATGTTTATTTAGAGTTTTCTGATTTACTTAACAGGAATTTATTAAGAAAGATTCTTAAGTAAAGTAATATTTAGCTTTGGTTTATTGTTTTATTTTTTTGTTTACTTTTGTAAAGAGATGTTTTGTATAAGAATTTTCTCTTTCTATATGTAAGAGTTACTAATAGGATATTTTGTTGAAAATATTTGGGAAAACTTTTATAATCTTTACGTAAATATAGTCTTTAGGAGGGCTTTATGAAAGATTTTTCTTCAATGACGAAAGAAGAGCTTTTGAAAATTGCTAAAGAAAAGGGGCTTAGTGTTAACTCAAAAATGAAGAAAGAGGATATAATATCTCTACTTAGAGGTGAAGGTAAGGAAGTTTTTGGCAAGAAAGTTTCATCAGTTAAGAAGGCTACCCAACAGAAAACCAAAAAGATCCTTGAACAGATAGAAAGATCTATCGAAAGCATTTCTTCTTCAACTATAGCTTACGCAGAGGAACCTAAGGTAGTTTATTTTGCTGAACCTACAAAGGAGCTACCACATGAATATGGAGATACGAAAGTAGTCTTTTTGGTTCAAGATCCTTATTGGACACATGTTTATTGGGAAATTTCTCCTAGTAAGAGAGAAGAACTTGGACTTTTACCTAGGGGAGAACATGGTAAACAACTTCTTCTAAGGGTTTATGATGTTACAGGAGTAGAAAATGTATTTAATGGGTTGAACGCAAATTCTTTTTTTGATGTTTACATTAATGATTATACGAATAACTGGTATGTAAATGTTCCTGAGTATGATAGAAGTTATTGTGTTGATTTAGGAGTTTTGATTGATGGTAATTTTGTTGTTATCGCTAGATCTAATATTGTGAGGGTGCCTAGGGGTAGTGTGTCACCATATTATGATGAAGAGTGGATGATAGTAACTGATGATATACTTAAAGCATCAGGATTAGGTGTTTTACATGAAGTTGTTGGTTCTGGAATGATAATTAGAGAGCTAGAGATGCCTTTCAATATATCTTCGGCTGAGTTTATGAGTTCTTTTGCTATACCAGAAAGGCCACCACAAAGAAAAGGTTTCTGGCTTGAAGTACATACTGAGTTGACCGTTTATGGCCAAACTGAACCAGATGCTACTGTAACAATATTTGGTGAGAAAATTAAATTAGACAAAGATGGAAAGTTTTACCTAAAAATGTATCTACCCGATGGTATAAGGAATATACCGGTAGTTGGTACTTCTTCAGATGGATCTCATTCTATAACTATTATACCTATAGTCGAAAAGAAAACAGAAAGATATGAAGATATAAGGAAATAATATCTAAAAAATACTATCCTTTAAAGTTTTTACATATTAAATGCCTTTTGGAGGGTCAAGTGATGAAGTATGTTTTAGTTTTTGCTATTTTTCTTTCATACTTTTTATTTGGTTGTACTCCATCTAAGAATAATGTTCAAAGTTATGACAAAGAAGCTAAAAAGAATGAAGTATATTCTAATTTCAAAGTATATGAAGTTGAGGGGGAGGGGGAAGATTATTTTGAGGCTAGAAGAAAAGCAATATTAGATGGAGTTGTTAAGTCTATTATTGATATATTAGGTGAGCAAAAATTTTATGCAAACAAAGAAGTATTAAGCCGAAGAATAATCGAAGATAGGAAGTTGGTTTTGAGGATTTTTGAGTTTTCAAGTACGGATATTTTTAATAGAGGTGATAAAAAAGTTGTGAAAGGAATAGTTAAAGTTGATATTCGTATGTTGAAGTCTTACCTTGATGAAATTAAACTTAGTGAAAAACAAAGTGAAATTCCTAGTAATGAAACGAGTGTTTCTAAGAAAACTGAAGTTACCATTACTGGTAGTGTAGGTAAGGAAAGTGGGGGTTTAGATTTTTATCCTAGAGAAGATTCTCCTATTTATAACATTTCTTTTTTGGTTTTTGTGCCCAATGATAAAGTTTCTAGGCTAGGTGAAGATGAAGAATACAAACTGTTTTTGGAAGCTATTAATTCTAAACTTTCTTCGTATGGGTTAGATTATGTTGATTTCTATAGAGTAGTGAGTCTATCGAAAAAATTTCAGATGATATATGAAGAAAAATCTGGTGAAGTAATGCCATTATCTCAAATGTTGGCTCAGGATTTGAAAGCAAATGTATATATAGAGGCTGATATAAATTTCGATTACAATTTGGTTTCTGGTAACAATGTTGATATAACAGTTAGTGGTAGCATAAAAGCATATGACTCTTCTACTGGTAAAGGCTTAGGAAGTTTAATATTTTCGAGAAATAAGAAATCGAACAGAGGTATTTATGTTGCTAAAACAGAAGCAATTTCTGAAATTGTTGACCTTGAGTTGCCTAGGTTACTTAAGATTTTGGATGAATATTTCTCTAAAGGAATAAAGATAGAAGTTGTTGTGATGAATTTTAAAGATATTTCTGAGGAAAAAGAATTCATGGCAATTATTGATTCTCTCCCTGGTATAGAAGGTAAGAAAAGAAAGAATATTTCTGGAAATGTTTCAACGTATGAAATTATCTATAAATCTGGTTCTTCACAATTTGTGGACGATCTTATAGATGCTGTTTCTGGTCATTCTAAGTATTCCAGAATATCTATAGATCAAGCTATTAATAAGGTTATCATAAAACTTAGGTAAGTTATGTGTTATTTATGGTAATTTTTGATGCTTATTTAGAGTAAACTATCTTTTTATACTCCAGATGCCATAAGAGCATTGCACTGACAAGATATTCCTTTCTCTTATTGCTCTTTTTTTCGGTTATATATTATCCCTCTTTTAGAGTGGATTATGAGTATGTATAAAAATCTAATTCTTTAGGTCTTTTTCTTTACGTATCTTTACTTAAAGCTTATTCATACAATCTTTCTATGGCATTTATTTTAAATAAAGGTGGTTTTTGTAAATGGATCTTTTATAAATCTACTGTCATTAAGAAACTTTGTATATACCGTATGCAGAGGTTATCTGGGTAGAGAGATTACAGGTTTTTTGATTTAGCTTGCGAGTTTCTCTTCAATACAAAGGTAAGTGAGTAATCATGTAGAGAAGGTTTGTGTGGGTATTGGCAAGGGAAGTTGTAGTATATGTCTAAGAAGTTGGATAAAACCTTAGAAGTGGTAGTCATTTTAAGAAACCGCTTTTCTTTAGAAGCTATGAAACAGAAATATCATAAAAGTACTTGTCTAAATAGGTTAGTGAGGAGGAATGTAGGAGAAAGAGGTTTGTGAAGGAGGGAAAGTAAGGTTTAGTATGTGAATGATAAAAATAATAGGACTAGTAGGAAGGTGAAAAAATGTATTATTCCTAATAGTGTTACTATGGTGAATAGGACTAATATGGTTTTATGGTTATAGCTAGGGTTTAAGATAAACTTCTTTAATATTGGTACTGCTGTAATGGATATTGAGTGAGTTAGAAAATATATGATTCTTATTGGTAGTGTACCTTTTATTTCTTTAATTAGTATGCGTAGAGTTTCTGGTAAGGGTAAATAATATGAATTCAGTATGATTACCCCTAATATTGTTACTAGTGCTATTGTAAGAACAAATAATGTAGGTGTTTTCCTATTATGGATTTCTTTCATTAGATTGTCTATTAGTACAGGCTCTACAAACTTAGAAGCCAGCTTACCTAAGTTGTAGGATAGTAATACTAAAATTATGTGGATCCAAAGTAATGATATGGGTAAGAACATTTTTATTATTTGTATTTTTCGTATTCTGGGCTATCGGGGAAGTATTTTATTGCGCATACTTTGTTTCCTTTTTCGTTAAAGTATAT
>JBKBIJ010000141.1:0-4962 GCA_046299455.1 Brevinematia bacterium
GAATACGAACCAGTTATAGGTTTAGAAGTTCCTATCCAGCTAAATACCAAATCAAAACTTTTCTGTTCCTGTTCTACTGAATTTGGTGCTACCCCTAATTCTAATACATGCCCTATATGTATGGGTTATCCTGGCGTTTTACCTAGACTAAATTCAGAAGCACTATACAAAGCAATAATGGTAGGGCTTGCTCTCAACTGTAAGGTTGCTGAGTTTACAAAATTTGACAGAAAAAGTTATTTCTACCCAGATTTACCTAAAGGATATCAAATATCACAGTATGATATGCCTCTTAATTATGAAGGATACCTAGAATTTGAAATGCCAGATGGAAGTAACAAGAAAGTCAGAATATTAAGAGCACATCTAGAGGAAGATGCTGGAAAACTAATACATTCTGAAAGTGGTAACGAAAGTTATGTAGACCTGAATAGAGCAGGGGTACCACTTGTTGAAATCGTATCATATCCAGATATGTTCAGTGTTGACGAAGCTTATTATTACCTCGAAACTCTTAGAAACACTATAAAGTACATAGATGTCAGTGATGTTAACATGGAAGAAGGATCTTTAAGAGTTGATGCAAATGTTTCAGTAAGACCTAAAGGTAGCAATAAACTCGGTACCAAAGTAGAAATAAAAAATATGAACTCCTTTAACTTTCTTAAAAAAGCTCTTGAGTATGAAATAAAAAGACAAATTTCTATTTTGGAGAAAGGTGATAAAGTCGTACAAGAAACAAGATTGTTCGATGTTGAAAGCGGTAAAACCTACACTATGAGAACAAAAGAGGAAGCAGAAGATTATAGATACTTCCCTGATCCTGATTTACCACCAGTTGTAATTTCCAAAGAACTAATTGAAAAAATCAAAGAAAACTTAACTGAATTACCTTATCAGAAATACAAAAGATTCATCTCTCAGTACAAACTTCCTAGTTACGATGCCCGTATCCTCACCCAAGATAAAAACCTAGCAAACTACTTCGAAGATGCAATTAGATCTTTTTTAGGTGAACCTAAGAAAATCTCAAACTGGATTATGAGTGAAGTAATGAGATATTTGAACGAAAAAGGTATAGAAATTTCATCTTTCAATGTATCACCCGTTTACATTTCAGAGCTTCTAAACATGGTTGAAGACGGAACTATCAGCATAAAGATAGCAAAAGATATATTCCCAGAAATGATAGATACTGGAAAATCACCATACCAAATAGTTAAAGAAAAGAATATTACTCAGGTATCAGACTCTAGTGAGATAGAGAAAATTTGTACAGAGGTAATAAAAGAAAATCCTAAAGAAGTTGAAAAATATAAATCCGGCAAAACCAATGTACTAGGATTTTTAGTAGGACAAGTTATGAAAAAAACTCAAGGTAAAGCGAATCCTAAACTTGTCAATGAAATACTATCAAAACTTTTAAATTCCTAAACTCCCTAGATTAACGTTTATCCAATCTCTTTTACAACAATCATCAACACAATCCTAAATGAAATAATTACCAATATAACCAAAACTCCTAATCTACCTTAATTAAAGGCTAGAAATGGGGATAACCAAAATATTACTCTAAAGCAATTAAAGAACCACTAATTCAAGAGAATAAATATTTTTGGAAAACAGATACTTCTAAATACATTAAATATAACATTGGTAAGCTTTTTAAAGTATCTTTTGGATACTTTTAAATAGGAAATAGAGTTATAATCTGTAATAATGGAAGGAGAGAAACTACAGGCAAATCTCTAACCACCTTAAAATGGAATTGACATTACTACCTCAACATTACTACAAAGAAATCGATTTTCTCTATAAGTAATGAAACATGATCATCATAAGATAAAATTATCCAAATAGCTTCTAAAAAGGAGAAGTTTAGTTTATAGGAAAGGTATACAAGAAAATGTACTTTACTGTCTTTCCAGTGGGAGAAACAAAGCAAAAAGCCATACCATAAGAGTGCTTATATGAATAAGGTTTACCAAAGATAGGTAAGAAAAAATACTTAAGATGTTATATTTATATATATCCTTTAGAAGTTTCAAGTGGAAGATATAATCATAATTCCGCATATGAAGTTAAATGGATAAATTAGACAAGATCAAAGGTTTTAGGAGTTAGAATTTTTGGCACATTCTCAAGTTTTTAGTGAAGATTGCAGATTGTTATACAAGTTTGGTGTTGAAAAGAGGGGTTATGTTATGAGTAAGCAATTACTGAAGAGTTATACTTCAATTCATTTCTTGAAAGGAACATGGAATAGAGGTTAATATTCTTTTTATGGTTGAACTTAAAGTTAAAATAGTTAGAGAAGGAGCTATTGTACCAGAATATCAAACTAGCCATTCTGCCGGCCTAGATTTGTGTGCCTGTCTTGAAAGTGATTTAGTTATAGAACCAGGAGAGATAAAACTAGTACCCACAGGCATAAGTATTGAATTACCAGACGGTTACGAAGCACAAATTAGGCCAAGAAGTGGACTTGCTTCGAAGTTTGGTATTACTGTTGCTAATTCTCCTGGAACTATCGATCCAGACTACAGAGGTGAAGTCATGGTAATACTTATAAACCTTGGCAAAGAAAAATTTGTGGTCAAGAACGGTATGAGAATAGCACAGATGATTATATCTAGATTCGAAAGAGTAAACGTAAAAATTGTTAGCAAGCTATCGACTACTTCTCGTGGTGATGGTGGTTTTGGGTCAACAGGACTGCTAAACAATGATCAATAAGATATTCTACAAGATAAAAACAGATAGATTTTATTTCGATTCAATAGTTTTGATTTTTTTTACAGTTTTAGGTAATCTATTTGCTTTTCTCGTAAACATAATATATACTAGAACTTTACCCCCAGGTCAATACGGAGCTATAATGTCTATTAATTCTTTGATAAATATTCTCGGAACAGTTGCCATTGCATTTAGAATGTTTAACGTCAGAGAAACCTCTGAATTCATATTAGAGAATCAGACATATAAAGCAATAAGTTTTTCTTATAAATTCTCATTGTACTCCTTTATAGCTATAACTATATTTTTTTTATCAATATTCCCAGTTTATTCTTATTTAGTTTTCTTCATAAATGTTGATTACTTAGCTATTTTATTTGCACTAGCAATCGTGATCTTTTCTTATATCACTAGTATAACATCCTCTCTATTCCAATCTATGAAAATGTTTTTTGCACTTGGAATTGTTACCTTTATTTATCCATTCGTTAGATTCGTATTTACATATCCATATATAATTCTTTGGAATGGATACATCGGCGCTACTGCTTCTATGCTAACCGGTATTGTTTTATCCTTTGTCATTTCATCTTTCATCATCTTGCATAAAGAACAAAATACTATAAATAATAACGAATCACCAAAATTCAACTTATCCTATTTTCTACCACTTATTCCCATAGTTATTATAAATGCTTTCTACAGTTTTCTAAACTTTGGAGATGTTATATTTTCGAGAAAATATTTCAACGAAGCAGACACAGACATATTTGCCATAGCCTCAACTATCGCTAAGGCAAACCTGTTTGTAATAGCACCTATTTCTTATGTTGTTTTACCAAGAATGATAGAAGATTTACACAAGAAAGGCTATATTTCCAGTGTCAAAGCTCTATTCAAGGGTGTTTTTCTTGCTCTTATCTCTAGTTTTTTCTATACCGTATTCATATACGTTTTTAGCGATACAATCTTAGGTATATTTGGAGAAAGATATTTAAATGCTAAACCGATACTCCTTCTTTTCACCATAGCCTTTATACCCATAGCTACTTCCTTGCTACTCATAAACTACGGAATAGTCTTCAAAAATTGGTTCTTTATGCTACCTCTTTTTATATCAGATTTGATTCTCATATTAGGATTTACGTTTTTTCACAAAACCTTTGAGGAAATGATATTAGTCGACCTCATATCTGGAACTTTTCTATTCTTAACACTTGTTATAATGATATTCTTATCAAAAGAACCAAAATCAAAAGTTTCTGAAGAAGAAAATACATTACCTGATTATAAATCACTCTAAACAGGTAAGTATAAAACTCCTAGTAAAAGATTATCTTTTATATTACACTCAATTTAATAAAAGCTTAACCCTTTATATCTTTACATCTTTGAAAATTCCAGTATTCTAACATAATAAGATTTCACTCCTCTTGTTAAGCGTACCAAAAGAAAAAAAGTAGAGAGATTAGTCTATGGTACATTAGAAGTTGTCTAAAGAACAGATTTTTGAAAGACTTTTTACAACTTAAAAGATGTTTCAAAAGAACCAAATCTAAAGTCTTCATCTAATATGGTCGTGTCGTAATTCATTATCCTTTCTAAAATTCTTTAGCATCTTATGATACCTCCTTAATTTATCTGATAACATACATCTTTAACTGCCTAGGAGTTTAAAACTTTAATTGTAACATTAAGTCTATATCTTTAGTTTTCAAATGGAGTAAGGTTTTATTCATTAGAGGGCATAGTATCCCAAGGTATAACTAGAGATAAAAGTGCAAATACATTTTAACACTCTCTTTACTTAAATGAAGATGTTTTCAAAAATGTTATTTTCCCACTCAAAAGTTTTTTCAGAATATTCTAAAGATAATCCCTTGAAAAGATACTGTTGCTCAAAGAAATTACCTTTCCTTATGAAGTTATGGAAAAGGAAGAGTAAATATACGAACAAGTTTTGATAAAGAGCAGGTTCTCTGAATTTATAGAAAACTCCTAAGAAAACCAATCCAAGAAACTACCATTCTTAAGAAGTTATAGAACAGAAATATTATAACATAAATTATCAAATAGGTTGTAAAGATAGGAACGGAAAAGAAAGAAACTTCAGAAGAATGTTACTCAAAAATATATCTAAAAAATTCGATAACCATAAATCTTTAAAAATGTCTCTCGTTCTAAGAAAATACCATTCAATAAGAAGTTATGGAACAAAAATACCAT
>JBKBIJ010000142.1:0-4935 GCA_046299455.1 Brevinematia bacterium
AACAACATTATCCATTTCTATTTTTTCTTTTCTCATAAGTTCCTCTACTATCTCGTGAGCTTCTATAATTCTTAATGCTGTAGAAAGATCAATATCACCTACTTTCGGTCGATTAACATACCACTTTTCATTAACAAGCTGTTCTGCAATTCTCTTAACTTCAATTTGATCAGATTCCTTAATATATCCTAAATTAACTAGAGTACCAATAAACATATTCAAAAGAAATCTTGACGTCTTAATTATCTCTTCTTTTTCCATTCTAGCGTATTCCTCTAAGTTTTCATAGGCTTTGATGATATCTAGTGTTTCTTTTCTTTCTTTTTCTGCAAGTTCTATGACATTTTCCTTAGCTTCCGCTTCCTTCTTGAGATTGATAATCTCTTGTCTTGCCATCTCTTCGGCAATTTCAAAAGCCTGTATTATCTTATCTCTCTCCTTTATATCTTTAACCATCATATCAGAAACAACTTCCATGGCTTTTATGACTTTATCCTTATCAAGTAACTCTTTTCTAGCAAGCTCTTCTACTATTTCTCTAGCAAGTATTTCTTTCTTAGCTTGTTTAAGTTCCTCAGCACTCATTTCCATAATCTTCTCTTCTGCCTCGATAATTTCATCCCTTTCCCTTAACTCAGACTGAGTTAAAAGTTGAACCTTCTCTTGAGCTTCTATCGTTTTGTAAGCATCTAAAAGCTCATTTCTACTTATTTCAGATACAGCTTCATAAGCCTTAATGATTCTCTCAAGATCACTTATGATTTTATCTTTTTGTGCTAACTTTGCTTTAAGTTCATTAATTTCATCTTCCATACTACCACCCCTCAAAACAATTCTAACGGTTTATTAACATCCTTTTTAAGGAATGTATGGAACCTGTTACTAGCCCCTTCAAAGAGATATTTTCTCAATTTACTAATATCTTTAATTCCCCTACCAGCAACACAAAAGAAAATAGTATCACCATGTTTAACTTTACCCCATTTAAACAAAGCATTAAGATCATTTATTTGTTCACCTCCATGGAAAACCATAACCTTAAGATGTGGATACTTAACATTGTAAGCCTCTATTATATTTTTCCAAGCTTCGACGTTACCATTATGGAAAAGTTCATTCGTAACTTCAACACCATACTTAGGTGTAACCTGGAATGCTTCTTCCTCAACCTCCTCTTTTTCTGAAGTAGAAGCAACAACATGTCCTTTTTTTCTTTCTGTCTTCAAAATAATATCTTTTCCATTTATATCATCACCATCCAAAAGATCTACCATCAACCTTATAGCGGTTTCCTTAACTTCTTTTGATTCCGCTTCATTATCACCTATATACCCAGAATATATTACAACCAGATAGTTTTTAGCTAAAAAACCAACTTTGTTAAAATGTTTCTTAACCTTAGGATTTATAGCCATACACCCAATAGATGGATTATGGTAAATAATAACAACATCAACCTTATCCCAACCAGAAACATAATTAACTATTTGATCAAAATTATCTACATCTCTAGGTAGGTTATAAGATCTGTAACTATAATGGAACTTTTGTACAAGCAGAGCATAGGATATGGGAATTATCTGAATAGGCTCAATTTCACCACTATCAAGATAATTGTTTATAATATCAGCGGGATTTTGACCAGATCTAATAGCATTCATAACACCACTAGTTTTGTAAAAATGCCTCAAAGATTTGTTAAAACCATCTATAGTCCCCAAAGAAAAAAGATATCTACTCATCATACACCATAACCCTCTACCAGTAAAATAATATAAGAATAATATTTCTTTGTCAAGAAAATATCGGATACTGTGTAAAGAATCTAGTTTCCTAAGTTTATTTTTTACCTACCTTTTCTAAAAGCTACTTGGACAAATTCTTCTGAATTTCTATTACACACAACTTTCTAAGAATATTAGCTTCTTAGAGAAATTTCCTTGGGAATTCTCTATAAACTTAATAATACCTATTCCTACTTACGACCTTCTCAGACAGGTACTTCTAGAAGTCTGTTTTAAAAATCTAATTTTCTAAGTTTCTCTCTATAGCCTATTTTCACTAAAAGTTATCAGAATAACTTTTTATTACATTCATCTTCACATTTCCAGAGAAAGGTAATTTCTTAGGGTAATAGGTGCTTTTTTAAGGAGTTGTCGAATTTCTTAGATGTGTTTTTGAACACATTTAATTATGAAAAATATTCCTGGCATTTCCTTAAAAAAAGGAAAGGTAAAGTTCTTATAGTGGTAAATCTTTTCTAATAAGTCTTATTATGGTATTTCCGGTTTATAATCCTTTTTCTCCAGATTTTCCCCTCCTTTACAATCCACTTGAACAATTGCCCTTATAGCACTTTGTGTCGTAGCTTCTTAAGAATAGTATTTTCTTAGAACGATGGAATCCTTTAAGGCTTACCCAATTTCTTAGATACACTTTTGCATACCCTTAAGTAGGAAAGTAGTGTTTTAGAAACACCATCCATAAATTCTAGAGAAAGGTGAATTATTCGAACTATGGACTTTTAAGGAGTTATCAGATTTTCTAGATACACTCTTTGAATACACTTAAATAGAAGAGTGATATTTCTAATACATATACATACTCACTGAAAAGACGAACTTATATTGAAAATCCGATTTTTGTGGTATATTTCTCTACTATTCTCCTTAAAGCTATCTTAGAGAATTGTTTTTTATAATCTCCAAGGGTAATTTTTGAAAGACAGTCCCTCTTTAATGGTTATCTAATTTTCTAAAGTATTTTAAACACTTTTTAAGTGGTGAAGTAACATAGAGTTATATGACTTCTTAGATATAACCTGAGCACTTTTAATTAGGAAAGTAACATTTTTCTCTCCAGTACTTACAAGCTTATTTTGAGAATTATCCCTATATTACTTTTGTTCTGTAGATCCTTGAGAAAGGTAATTCCCTTAGAATACAGAGCAATTTTTCAAGGAGTCATCCAATTCCCTAAGTCTCTTAAAAAAATAGTAGATTCTTGGAAGTAATATGCTTTTATAGATATTTCTCCTACTTAGTTGGAAGATGTGTTAAAAAATTTAATTTAACAAGTTTCTTTCTTTTACCTATCTTTCTTTAGAAGTTATTTGGATAAGTTCTTATATGTTACCTCTATTCCATAGTTTCTTAAGAAGTATAATTTTCTTGGAATGAAAATTAATAGAACAATTTTAAAGTTACCCACAACAATAAATGAAACACAAATTCAGATTCATTAATAATCAATTTTGATGAAATTCGATAAAACAATATCTAGAGAAATTGCATTACAAGGAATATACCAAGACATAGTTGGAACACCAAGAGAAAGTATAACAAAATTATCATGGGTTGACGAAGTATTTAAAGAAGAAATGGAATATCGCAACAAAGAATTTATACTCAATTACTCAAAAAAAATCCTAGAAACATATTTCTCTAAGAAAGAAAAAGTCGAAGAGCTATTCAAAAAATTCTACACTAAAAATCAAGAAACAATATCTACAATAGATAAATCAATCCTGTTTCTAGGAATAACTATGATCCTATTAAATGACACATCTTACAAAGTAGTAATAGACGAAATAGTAAATATATCAAAATCTTATGGATCAACTAACACAGTATACAAAATGGTCAACAAATTCATAGATACCTTAATAAAGATCCAAAATATTACTGAATCAGAACACACCAAACATCACAAAGAAATATTGTAAAAGAATATTATCATAAAATTACTATGTTGTAATGTGTAAAATACTATTAATATTAGCAACTTGAAATCCTCGCCTTCTGTTAAATCATTCTAACAAAGATCTAAAAATGAAATTAGGTACTGTTGATAAACAGAAGGTTAGTTATTTATAAATATATCTATCTGGAAGTAAAAATATGGATGCATTTCTGAGGACATGGGAGGAGTTTGTAAATATAGCTACAATAGGTAATGATTTTGATAGAATAGTGCTTTCCAAAGTAAAACCACATTACAAAAACGGTAAATTCATCATTGTTACAAAAGACGAGTTCACTAAAACGTGGATAGAAAAAAATTATTTAGATAGAATAAAATCAACGTTTAAGTATTACGATTTAGATGTTGAGATAGTCGTTGAAAACAATGTAAACCAAGATAATTTGAAAGTTGAAGAAACCAAGGAAACTAAAAAATATACAATGAAAGAAAATACTACAAAAACAAGTAAAACTAGTAAAATTTCGAGAGAAAATGAAACTGAAAAAATAGAAGGAAACGTTGTAGTTCTTGAAAAGAGTGATGAAGAAAAAAGCTTCAATTACCAAGTAAATCCTAAATATACATTTGATTCTTTCGTAGTAGGTCCTAGCAACGACTTTGCGTACCATGCTGCCTTAAACGTAAGCAAATACCCTGGTAAAAACTACAATCCACTTTTTATATACGGAGGTGTTGGACTAGGCAAAACACATTTACTTCATGCCATAGTAAACGCCACAACGAAAGAAACAAAATTAAAGAAGATACTCTATGTAACAAGTGAACAGTTTACAAATGACTTCTTTAAAGCACTAAACTCAAAAACGTTACATTCTTTTAGGATAAAGTACAGAGAAGCTGATATACTACTAATAGATGATGTACAATTTTTCAAATCGACTATGAAACAAGCAATAGAAGAATTATTCCATACATTTAACAAACTGATTCACGACAAAAAACAAATGGTTTTCACAAGTGATAGAACGCCTAGAGAACTTGAAGAAATTAGTGATAGAATGATAAGTAGGTTTGAGGGTGGACTAGTTGTAGAAATAAGAAAACCAGAGCTAGAAACAAGAATAAGAATAATAGAAGAAAAACTAAAAGATGAAAAAATAGAAATAAAAGATGAATACAAGAGATTCATAGCCGAAAACATAGTAAGTAACGTTAGATCCCTAGAAGCCG
>JBKBIJ010000143.1:0-4927 GCA_046299455.1 Brevinematia bacterium
AATATTTTCCCAGATCTTTCTATCTCCGTTTCTGAAAATATGATTTGATTCTTCAAAAAAGTGTAATTTGTCCAAAGGTACTCTACTTCAGGTGACACATTATCATTAAAAAGCCTCCTCATAGTAGAAACAAATACCTCTGGAACCACATCAACAGGAAATAACTTAGATGCAACAAGACTTTCTCTTAAACTTGATTTAGTTTCTTTTATAAAACTTTCAGAAGCATTCTTTAACGGAAATTTTAAAGCTACAAATACTCTGAAATTCCTTACAGGAGCACCGAAATTGATCCCAGACTTATAATACTCAACTAATGACTCATATGCTTTTCTTATAAAAGAAGGAACCTTAGGATTAGTTTTATTCTCAAGATACGCATTTAAAAATGGATCTACATTTGGATCTGCATAACATATAAACTGAAGAATACTTCCTTCGGGAAAAGCAGACTTTAACGTGCTTTGTAAAGAAGATAAAGTTGCTTCTGAGCTAAAAAGAAGTGGAACACATTCAAAAAAAATCCCAACAGTGCCATCTAAATTGTAATAAACACCTAACTCTTTATCATATAGTCCATAAGGGAGATACTTTGAAAAAGAATTATGATACCAAAACTTTCTTAACTCAGTCTTTGTAAGAGATTCTTTTTCCTCTCTATCAGGTACTAATCCTATTGTAGTCGCTAAAGATTTTGCAAGTGACTTTATAAACATTTTATCTTTCCCCCTTATTTTTTTTTCTCCAAAGAGGAGGAGGTTCATATGGGTCAAGAGGAGTTCCTTTCTGAAATTCATATATTCCAGTTCTTCCTGGAGATTCACCTTCTAATATACGAATTGCTTTTGAAATAGCATAATAAATCATATCTAAACTCTGAACACCACTTGCTATAGTCATAAACTGACCATTTCGGTGTACAAGAACTATAGTAGGCACTGTTTCTATTCCAAACTTCGAAATAGCCTCTGGATAAATACTGACATCCACAACTTTCATATCTATTCCATCGAGAACTGCTTGGTTAAGAATTCTAAGTTGTGTTTCACAATAGGGACAATCTGACCTAGTGAATAATATAAGACCGTAGCTAGACCTTTTTCCAAGAACATATCTCTTAATTTCTTCTGCTTGCAGTTTTGTTCTTACAGAAACTCCTGCAACAGAGGTTGGATAAGCAGTGGTTGGAAGATATTGAGCATATTTTTGAATCATATAATCATACATATACGAAAAAAGAGCAGCCTTTTTTCTTGCTACATCAACAAGATTGAAATAATAATACAAGTTTTCTTCAGTTGGTTTTGTTACTGCTTTTTCCAAATAGTAGTCAAATATCTTTCTAAATTCTTTAGGTTCCATATAAAGAAGTTCTTCATAAGTATACTCTTCAATTGGTTTGATTTTCTCTTGTTCTTGCTTTTGTTCTTGTTTTTGCTCTTGTGTTTTTTGTGTTTGTGTTGCAGAATCTTTCTTAGTTTGAACTTCTTTTATTTGTTGATGTGCCTCTTTTGAAGGAGTTTCATACCACCACCATCCTTTTTGACCTGGAAGTTCATAATAAGAAAACTTCTCTATCTTTTTCTCTGATTCTAAATTCTGTTTTTGTTTTTGCTCTTTCGGAACCTCTTTCTGGACCACCTCGGTAGCAAAAAGAAATGAGTTAAGAAAAAGTAAAGAAAATGTCAAAAAAAGAGTTGAAACTAAATTTTTCATGTTTACTATCATTAACAAATTTAAAACAAAGGGACTATCTTTGATATAATGTCTTCTTTCCCAAAAAAACCTAAATATCTTGAATCATAACTATCAGGATGTTCTGTACTTAAAAAATAAGCTCCTTCAGGAATAACATAGATACAAGTGTTGGTAGAGTTACACGGATTAAAAGGTGTTACTCTTTCTCCTTTTTTTGAAAAAAGCTTAGCCTTACCTAAATAGACACATTTTTCAAAACTACTATCAGGAGAATTACAACAATAATAATCAAGATTAACTACCTTTAATGCCATTCCTTCAGTACAGGTTATCTTTTTAGTAAGAATTCTACCTTTTGTAAAAGGATCTTTTTCAGAAGTCTTTACTAAAACATAATCATATAACCTAAAAGGTTCTTTGCTTTTCAGAAAAACATTATGCGGAACACTTTTTCCATAGCTTACCACTACCTTTCCAAGAAGAAATTTTGCAAGTAAAATAGAGCAAATCATTAAAAGAAATACAATAATACCTCTTGCAGTTAAAGATTTTTTATCTAGCCTTTTCTCCATACTTTTTCAGAAACTCATTTATATCAAAATTATACGCAGAAGCTGGAAGTTGTGGAAGATTTATTACCTCTACTTTACTATTCTTTCCTAAAACTACCTCTGCTGACAAAACAATTCTATTTTTTGCTCTTTCTTGAATTATTCCTACAGCTTCATCTATTTTCTTTTTTGCTTCATCCTCAGTTATTTTCCCTTGTAAATAAAGATTCCTTAAACCAATCAAATAACCAGAGAGATCAACTATTGAAATTCGGGGGGCGGCAAACTTATGAGTATATACAAATAACGCCAAGACAGCAACAATTGCACTAACAAGTATATTGACAATAATTAGTTTGAACCAAGAAAATTCAGTGGGTTCTTTTTTGAGAATCATAAGATTCTCCTTTTTCAGATTCAGAATACCTTTCAGTAAACTTCATAAGTTTTTCACTAGTTATAAAAGTTCCGTTTGTTGTTAAAAATTCACCGATAATAAGTATTCCCTTTTCAGGAAAGTAATATATCATTCCAGAATTCTCCCCAGCATAATAAATTTCATATACCCCAGGAATTTCTGATTCTTTTACCTCAACTATTTTTGTGTTCTTGAATATACTCTGAAAAGAATCTTTTACCTCGTTTACATTAAATCTGTTTATGCTATAAGTTCCAGCACAAGAAATAAGCATAAAAGATAAAAAAGCAAAGACTAAGTGTTTATTTAAGATAGTTTTCAAACACATCTTTTGGTACGGCTCCTCTTATAATTCTTATACTACCTTCTCTTTTTAAGATCGTCAAAGGCACTCCAGTTCCTTTGAGCTTTAGAAATAAAGACATATTCTCTTCTATTTTCTTTTCTCCAGCTGAGCATATCTTGGTTTTAGAAACATATTTATCTTCAAATGCTTTTAGTTTTTCAGTATCAGTCTTTTTATCACAAATAATACTTGCAACAACTTTTTTACTCTCTTCTCCTAGCAAAGGAAGAAAAATGAAATATGCTCTTATCTTACCTTCTTTAACTTTTTCTAAAAGAACTTGCTTCATAGTATTACAATGTGGACAATAAGGATCAGTAAAAGTTATAGTCTCAGCCTTAATATCTCCATCGGTACCAAACTTCATATCAGCCATTTTCTTTATATCCTCAAACTTTTCTAGAACTTCTTTTATTATCTCTTCTCTTTCTGCTGAATCAGCTTGAGCTCTTTGCTTTTCCATATACGCAAAAAATTCCTTGTTAAGAGTTTGAATTTTCTCTCTTGTTATGTCAAAAACTTTACCTTCTCCTACTTTTTTAAGTTCGCCAAAAAGTAAATAATCATTCTTGAAATAAAAAATGTTTTTAAAAACTGGTTGATCAGTGTTCAAAGCAGTATTTGGAGTAATAGAAAACACAACTTCACATAAACCTAACTCTTTTAACTCATCTACTGAATAAATGTTAGCATTAACGTCTTGATTTGAATAAAACTTAAAAGCTGTCTTTAACAACTTATTTGCCTTTTCCTTAGAACACTCTCCAAAAACATCTGAATTATTTGCAAGCAAAAAAAAGAGACCACTAGCAAATAAGAAAATGCTCTTTCTTTTCATAACAAACCTCCTCAACAATTTTTAAAATGATTTATGCTAAAACTTCCTTTAGCAATTTACCAGCTTTAAACCTAACTACTTTTCTGGCGGGTACTTTTATCAGTTCTTTTGTCCTTGGATTTTTTACAGTTTTTTCTTTTCTACTAACTACTTCAAGGCTTCCAAAGCCAACAAGCACTACTTTTTCATTGTTTGAAATAGCTTCTCTAACTACATCAATAAAAGCATTTAAACATTTTTTTGCTTCTTTTTGAGATACTTGAGCTTTTTCTGCTACTTTTCTTACAAGATCTTCTTTATTCATCGCCACATCCCTCCTTTTTGTTTAGATTTCTATTTTCAATATTTTCAAAAATCCAGTCTTCATATCTTAAGTTACTACTTTTTTGTTGTCCTTTCTCAATATAAAAATAATCTATATCATTAGTTTCTCCAGTACAACCACAATAACCACAAAACAACAACCCCAAAGCACTAGATCCATCACACACTGGACATATAGGCACAGATAAACCTCCTTGAGGTTACATTATACGTTATTAAATATTATTAGAATTTTAGTAAAACTTGTGATCTAATTACAATTCTAAATTTAAGATATGTTTAAAGAAAAGGGTATGAAAAACAAAATGAAAAATCTCGAAAAACAATTAATCATTGTAGAAAGTCCAACCAAAGCTACACTAATTCAAAAGCTACTTGGAAACTCTTATTCTTATAAGGTTTTATCATGTTATGGACATGTAAGAGATTTACCAGAGGGCAGATTTGGAATAGATCTTAAAAGTTTTGAACCTGAATATGTTATTTTACAAAAGGCAAAAAAAATTTTAGGTTACTTAAAAGAAAATGTAAAAGCAGCTAAAACCATCTATTTAGCAACAGACCCAGATCGAGAAGGAGAAGCAATAGCATGGCACTTAAAAGAAATTCTCAAACTAAAGAACAATTACAAAAGAATTGTATTTCACGAAATCTCAGAAAGAGCTATTAAAGAAGCACTTAACAATCCAAACTCAATTAACATGAACTTGGTTTTAGCTCAAAAAGCAAGACGTGTACTTGACAGAATTATT
>JBKBIJ010000144.1:0-4916 GCA_046299455.1 Brevinematia bacterium
TTTCTCTCAATAATTCCTACTATTTTTTATTGTCCTTCCTTCGTATAAATGCAATATGGATAAAAGCTTTTCTTCAACTTTTGGATCTTTTTTCTTATGATCTCTTATCTTAACTTTGTTTTTTTCATATACTCGACCACAGTGGTATTTGTTTTCATTGTTTTTTGGCAACGTAATACGAAATCTTTGTGAATTCTCCCCAAAGGGAAACAAGTATTAATAGAATGACTAATATTTATGAAAGTGTGTTTCAAAAATTAATAGAAACAGTATAATCCATTATGTAATAACATATCAAGAATTAATATAAACTTCTTTTTCTCTCATATTACTCATCTAACAAACTATTTAGATACCCCCCATTTTGGTAATAAGCTTTTAAAAAACTATTCTTACTAAAGACATTAAGTTTTTATATCTTCTAGTATAATCCATGTTAATAAATAATCTAACCTTTACAGGTGCCTACTGTTATACATCTAGTAGTTAAGTTAAACTAATAACCAAGTTTAAAGGTTGTTTCAACAATTTTTTTACACTCTTAAAGTTACGAACTCTTTTTACTTTAAAATAATATTAAGTTTCTTGAGATAAGTAATTTCATAACTGATAGTAGTCCTTAAGATTTTTCTGAAAAAACACTTTACAGATTATTCACAAATACCATTTAAAAACAAAACTAATGAATGCAGATAGTCTTTAAAACTAGAAAAAAATTGTCATTTTTTTCGAAAAATACCTAACAGAATGTAATAAAAAATCATACTTTAATGTTTAATAGATATGGAGGTAAATATGAAGATAAACTTTATAGCAGTATCAGGGAAAATCTATGATGATAACATGGAAATATATACCAAAAGTGGCAAAAGATATTACATCTACACAGTATACATTAATAATAAAACTTGGATAAAACTTATATACAAAAACAGAATAGTGATATCAGATCAAGAAAACGTAGTACTTTTTGGTAAAATAATAAACCTATATGGCACTTTAGGAATACTTCTAGTAGAATACAAAAAACTCTACTAATATTGTAGTATTAATAAACTTTGTGGAATAAGTGGTATTCAATTTTAAATAATTTTGGAGGGGTTTGGGTATGCCAGAAGTTAAGGATCAAACAGACAAAAGATGGAAAATTTTAGAAGGTCAACTTAAGTTACATCAGTATAGAAAAGATGCTTTAATCGAAATACTTCACAAAGCTCAAGAGACTTTTGGTTTCTTAACAGAGGACGTATTAAGTTTTGTAGCGGAATCTTTGAAATTGCCAAAATCTTATGTTTACGGTGTTGTAACTTTTTATCACTTTTTCAAGCTAAAGCCCCAAGGGAAGCATTCCATAATTCTTTGCCTTGGAACTGCCTGTCATATTAAAGGTGCAAACAAAATAACTGAGTACATAAAAGAAAAATACGGGATAAACCCCGGTGAAACGACCAAAGATAATTTTCTAAGTTTCATGTCGGTAAGATGTCTTGGTAACTGCGGCGTTGCACCTGTAGCTATAGTAGACGGTGTCCTTGAACCCTACTTCTCTGTAGAAAAACTAAAAGAAAAAATAGAAAACTGGGAAAAAGAAGAAAAAAGCAGTGTTATTTAGAAAACTCACCAAACAGCTCAAATTCTGACAGTTCTAGGTAAAAGCTTATATTGCCAAACGGAAACAAATAAAATATCGGCACATTTGCTTTATAAAAAACAAACATGTTATTTATATTAGTAAACTCTATATACCCATCTTTAACTCTATCCATATAATAAGTCATTTTATTTTGTAAGGTAAAACCTAGTGTTCTTGTATTTGTTGTTTCAACGAATGTCAAGGAAAATTCAGATGGTAAAGAATTCCATCTAGTTGCCCTAATAATTTCAGCAGAAAGATCATTAGCAGAACTATTAGTATCATCAACGTAAATTTTTCCAAATACTGCACTATCAATAATGACACTCTTATTCTTTCTATCAAAAACAACGACATTAGTATCTTTAAATGACCTTCCAGTATTTAAAGTAATCATCTTTGTTGTTTTCAAAGAATCAGCATCTATATAAGAGACTGTATCCATATTAACAGAAAGTAAAATAACAGGATACGTTTTTATAACTGAATGAGATATTATAATATTTGATTTCTGCGAAAAATTTATCACTACTTCACCAGCTCTTATTCCTAAGATCGAAATGTAGTATTTAAGAAACTTAATTTCAGAAAAGGATACACCAACAAATACCAGCCAAAAGAATACTAACCAAAGTAAACCAAAAAATATCCTTTTCATAATTACCTAAAACTATCGATAAAAATTTTAATACCTAATATTCCAAGAATCAAACCGAAGATCCTAGCAAGAATTTTTGAATCAATTTTCTGAGCAAAGGTTGCACCCAAAAAAGTCCCTAAAAACATTCCTAAAAACATTACTAATGAATATTCGATTTTCACATTACCATTCCTGTAATACTCAACAACTCCTAAAAGAAATGAAGGTAAAGTAAAGACTAGCAAAGTTGTACCTTGGGCTAACTTCTGATCAAAGCCAAAAACAAGCGTAAGGAAAGGTATAAAAAACGTAGCACCACCTATACCAACAAGCCCACTAAAAACACCTGTAAAAATCGAAAACAGTAAAAGAATTACAACTTTCAAAATGTCCATAGTCATTCTCCAATTACTTTGATAACAACTCTTTTTTTTCTTTGACCATCAAACTCTGCATAAAAAACTTCCTGCCATGGACCAAGATCAAGATCACCATTAGTTATAGGTAATATAACCTCGTGGTTTACCAATATACTTCTTAGGTGGGCATAACCATTATCTTCACCCGTATGATGATGGTGATATTTACCATTATACGGTGCAAGCCTCTCCAAAAGCTCAGATAAATCCTCCATAAAACCTCTTTCGTTATCATTGACAAAAACACCAGCAGTAATGTGCATAGCAGATACTAAAACAAAACCTTCTTTTATATTGCTCTTCTTAACACACTCTCTAACCTTGTCAGTTATTCTTATATATTCTATTCTATTGTTTGTATTAAACCATAAATACTCAGTATAAAATTTCATAAAAATATTTTATGAAATAAATCGCTTAAATTTCCACAAAGGAATAAGGTAACGGAATATACTTTACGTCCTAACCTAATTCTTCAATACCTAACTTAAGACCACAACATATATTTTCATATCTTTGTCAGAATTACTTAATTGAAACTAAATCCCAATAGTAAAAAAGTATTCTATTGTCGGGAAGATCAATAAAAGAAACAATAAGTTTTCCATCTTTAGACACTTTGAAACCTCTCACATAGAATGGATACTGAAAATCAAGATAAATCTCATGAGAAATCTTAAAAGATAGATCATAAGGATTTAGAAACATAGCAACTGGATTATTGTTTTTATACGAAGCACAAAGAATAAAACCATTCTTTAAGTAAGAGAGCATAACAAAATTTTCTTTTGGTAGTATAGCTTCGTACTTTTTCACAATATCTTTGGTATTATAGTCAAAAGATAGAAAGATACTTTTACTATAATTCTCCAAGGAATCTAGTTTTATAAAAATCTGGAAAGGCTTTGTAACAACAACTGAAGAGAAAACCCAATTAGTTTTTTGCAAACCTACACTTCCTAGATCTACAGAGAAAGAAGGCATCATCAGAAAAGCAGAAGTAAAAATACTAACTTTGAGAGTATTATCAATAACTTCAAAAACATAAAAATTACCTATTTCATCTGTGTCCAACTTGATTACATTTGTGAACAAATAATTAACATAATCAATTTTTGAAGAACCTTTTTTAAAGAAACCTAAAGAATACACAAAATCACCTTGTGGTGACATAGAATTGAGTAAGAGTAACATAGCAGAATAATCTGGATTGAAGACTATATCTTGAACTAATCCGAATTCACCATAATCAACCGAATAAAGGAGATAAGAACTCTCACCGGAAGAAAGCAAGATATTAAGCTTTTTCGGCAGTTGATTAACAACTAACACGTCTTTACCTATAGCATAGAAAGGCACAAAAAAGTTATCATCAAAGAAACTTTTAATACTTTGATCAACATCGGCTGTCATCAAATCCTGGAATGATGAAAAGATTTTATTCTCTGAGGGCAAATATATAGCGAATTGATTAGAATTAGTACCTATAGGCAGGTATGTCAGAAAAGACCCTTTTACACCAACAGAACAAGAATAGAGAAAGATAAGTAAAGGAATTATACAGATAAAAATTCTAGACATTTTAACTCCTTAATAAAAAGAAAAAAAATAAAACCTGGCGAGTACCTACTTTCCCACCCCGTTGCCAGGGCAGTATCATCGGCGGTGCGGAGCTTAACTTCCGGGTTCGGAATGGGACCGGGTGTTTCCTCCGCCCTATTCTCACCAGGCAAAAGAAATACGGAATTTAAGAATTTATTAATTTTTGGCTCATAGTGAAGATAGCTATGCCGAACGGGCTATTAGTAGTGCTCGGCTGAACACATTTCTGTGCTTACACCTGCACCCTATCAACCTGATAATCTATCAGGGCCCTTCAGGGGTACCTTATCTTGGGGCGCGCTTCCCGCTTAGATGCCTTCAGCGGTTATCGCTTAGAGACATGGCTACCCAGCGCTGCTTTTGGTAAAACAGCTGGTACACCAGAGGTCTCCTCACTCCGGTCCTCTCGTACTAGGAGCAACCCCCCTCAAGTACCCGAGCGCCTGCGACAGATTGGGACCGAACTGTCTCACGACGTTCTGAACCCAGCTCACGTACCCTTTTAATGGGCGAACAGACCAACCCTTGGGACCTTCTACAGCCCCAGGATAGGATGAGCCGACATCGAGGTGCCAAACAGGGCCGTCGATATGGACTCTTGGGCCCTATCAGCCTGTTATCC
>JBKBIJ010000145.1:0-4869 GCA_046299455.1 Brevinematia bacterium
GGAATAATATTATTGTATATCCTCACTATAGATTATTCAGATAGCTTCTCTTAAGGTATATTTGTCAGAACTTCTAAAAGTAACTTCTAAAAAAGATGGTTTCTTGGAGTTAATGATCCTATTCTAAGAGAGTATCTACTTAAGATATTTTCGAAACTCCTTAAAAAATTCACCAAGGACAAGATAAAATTTTTAAATTTATCATTGAAATCATTTAGAATTTCTCTATGAATGATGTTGTAATATTCAGCGGTAGATCAAACCCAGAACTAGCTAGAAAGATATCTGAATATTTAGGTCTTGAACTTGGTAAAGCACTTATCACAGAGTTTGCTGATGGCGAAATTTTTGTTAAAATAGAAGAAAGTATAAGAGGAAGCGACGTTTTTGTAATACAGTCAACATGTAATCCATCAAACCAAAATTTAATGGAACTACTAATACTTATAGATGCTATAAAGAGAGCATCCGCCGAGAGGATAACTGCAGTAATACCGTACTTTGGGTACGCGAGGCAAGACAGAAAAGCAGAACCCAGAGTACCAATAACAGCTAAGCTCGTTGCAAACCTAATAACCACAGCAGGTGCAAATAGAGTTCTGGCCATGGACCTACATGCTGACCAAATACAAGGTTTTTTTGATATACCAGTAGACCATCTATATGCTTTCCCTGTTTTCATAGAATACCTAAGAGTGAACTATGAAAACCTAAGCGATTTTGTTGTCGTATCACCCGATACTGGAGGTGTAAAAAGAGCAAGGTTTCTCGCTTCGTTTCTAGACCTAAATATAGCAATAATAGACAAAAGAAGAGCAGGCTACAACGTAGCGGAAGTTATGAATCTCGTTGGTGAAGTTAATGGTAAAAATGCAGTGATAATAGATGATATAATAGACACTGGAGGTACGGTGGCAAAAGCAGCAAGAAAACTAAAAGAAGAAGGTGCAAAGAAAGTAATAATAATGGCAACACATCCAGTACTATCAAAAGATGCAAAAGAAAAACTCTCAGTTGAAGAAATCGATGAAATCGTGGTAACTGATACAATACCAATACCAGAAGGAAAAATGATACCCAAAATAAAAGTTCTAAGTGTCTACAAACTATTTGCAGAAGCAATATCTAGAATACATACAAACAGTTCTGTAAGCTCTTTATTCGTGAAAAAGTAAACCAACTAAATAAAAGTGATTTAGTAATATAAGCCCACTTGTACCGTAATATATTCGGTAGTTAAGAATAAATATAGAAATTACCTAAATTTCAAAAATCATAGCTTACGAAAATAAGACAATACAATACTTCAAGAGAAAGGGTTATTAAAAAAGTTTGACAGCTATCACTGGTTGTGGTTGTAAGAATGTAGTAAAAGTGAAACGAAAAAAGATAAAATGCTACCAATGTAGTAAGAAACGGGAAATACGAAAAAGGAGCATATTAGAAGGATTAATGTCATAATATAACTTATCTTTCCAAGTTATAAAGAGAAAAGCTAAAAAGAAAGACCTAAAAAAATTGGATTTTTGAAACAGCCTCTTACTTAACTTGAATAAAAACTAAAAAATTTAGTATCATTCTTTCTAAATTATTTAGGAGGTATATACTATGGGAATGATGGACAACAAAAAAGGAGTAGTATTTGGGGTTGCAAACAAGTGGAGTATTGCTTGGGCAATATCACAGGCATTACATAGAGAAGGAGCACAGATAATCTTATCCTACCTAGGAGAAGAAGATAAGATAAAAGAACTTGCTGATGAGATAAATTCAAAAATTTTCCCTTGCGATGTATCGAAAGACGAAGATATAACAAAATTATTTGAATTTGTTGGCAAAGAATTTGGTAAAATCGATTTCATAGTTCATTCACTAGCATTTGCTCCTAAAGAGGCTCTTCAAGGGAGATATATAGACACAAGCAGAGAAGCATTTAGGATAGCACTTGACATTAGTGCATACTCTTTAGTAAAAATCGTCAAAGAAGCTGAAAACTATTTAAACGATGGATCTTCAATAGTTACAATGACATACTTAGGATCTGTAAGAGCTGTACCAAACTATAACGTTATGGGTGTTGCAAAAGCAGCGCTTGAATCCAGTGTTAGATATATAGCTTACGATCTTGGCCAAAGAGGTATAAGGTGCAATGCAATTTCAGCAGGACCTATAAAAACGCTTGCAGCAAGAGGTATATCTGGTTTCATGAAAATGTACGAAGAATATCCTAAAAGGTCAGCTTTAAAGAGAAATGTAACAGCAGAAGAAGTAGCAGAAACAGCTCTATTCTTACTAAGTAACATGTCAACTGGAATAACCGGAGAAGTTATATACGTAGACGCTGGATATGAAATGATGGGTATGTAAACTACTCAAACCTATCACCAACTTTTACCCTATACCCATTAACAAAAGAGATAGCATCCATAATCTTTGAGTTTTCAGGGAGTAAAGACAAAATTTCAACGACTCCCTTCCCTGCTTTTACTTCTATACTTTTACCCACATTAATAACTTGACCATCGAAAGCATCAACATCAATATCCTTATACTTAGCTTTCAATATCTTTATCATTTTACCTTTGTAAAAACAATAAGCTTTAGGCCATTGAACAAATGCTCTAATTTGACCAAGTATATACCTACCATCTCTACCCCAATCTATTCTAGCATCTTCTTTAGATATCATCTTAGTAAACGTTGCTCTACTACCATCTTGGGGAACAGGAGCTACATTAGGATTAGAGTAAAACTCCAAAACAGCTTCAACAGAAAGCTTAGCAAGTTTATCACTTAGCAACACATAATCATCATCTTCTGAAATTTCAATTTCCTTTTGAATTAGAATGTCACCTGCATCCATCATTTCGTTTATGTAAAACAATGTAGTACCAGTTACCTTTTCACCGTTAATTAACACATAATGTATAGGACTTGGACCTCTATAAAGTGGTAGAAGAGACGGATGTATACCTATTGTCCCCATTGGTGGAATACTAAAAACATCTTTAGGTATAATCTTACCATAATCACAAACAATAAATAGATCGAAATTCTTACTATTAATAAAATCTACAAATTCACCAGACCTTATGTTTTCATTATCAATAAATTCTATACCTTTAGATATCGCTAATTCCTTAACCGGCGTAGGCGATAAAACTCTACCTCTACCTTTTTCTTTATCAGACTTAGTAACAACAAAATCAATCTTATAATCAGATGAAATATTTATCAATTCATTCAAAACCTTCTTCGAAAACTCTCCAGATCCGAAATAACATACTTTCTTCATAAATAATTTAGAAACTATATATAAACTTGGCTATATCGGTAGTACCATTCCTTATACTAACCTTTTTTATGTTATCCCTGAACATCTTAACCTGCTCCTCATCAAATAGAAGCCTTCTTACTTTATCAACAACCTTTTTTGGGTTACTTTCATAAAATCCTAGATGGTTCTGCTCAACAAATTCTACATTTCCTTTTTCCTGCTCCCATATATAAGAAGTTATGATAAGAGGTTTTTCGAGGATAAGGGTCTCCATAACAGTAGCTGGCCCCCCTTTCGTTATCACAACACTTGACATATTCATAAGATCATACATAAAATCAACAAACCCATATACAACAATTTTCTTATTAGGATACTTTTGAGAAACCATCTCGCTCTTCTGCTTAAGTGTCTCGTTCCTACCACATACAATTGCAATCTCTATATCCAAATCGGACTTTGCAAGCTCTTCAAGAAAAACTTCACCTCTTGTAATACCCTCTCCACCACCAGCAATCAAAACTAAGTGTTTATCCACAGAAAAACCGTACTTAACTTTAAGTTGCCTAACCTCATCTTTAGAAAGAATAAAGTTAAACTTCTTGTTCAATATAATTGGTAAAACTACTATTCTACTAACATCAACACCATACCTAACAGCATAATTTTTCATTCTATCACTAAAAACAACCAAATCCATATCAGGATATGTGAACCATATAGGATGACAAGTAAATGGATCAGTAGCTATGACCAAAACTTTAATATTTAGATTCTCTTCTTTAACTATCTCATAAACAGGCTTTATAAGAAAAAAATGATCTATAATAATTTTATCTGGTCTCTCACTTAATATATACTTTCTAATATTCTCTTTTACAAACTTAGAAACAATATTAACTTCTAAACTTCTCACGATGTAAAGTTTACTAAAAAGATATATAAGCTTCCAAATAGGATGAAAAAAATTCACAGCAATTGAATAACCTTTTTCTATCACACTCCTTACAAAATTAGGCACACCATTTAACCCATCGTAAAGCAAAGGTTCTACATCAGTATAGAGTTCTTTAAGTTCATCAGCTAAAGCCCTAGCAGCAGAAATATGACCAGCCCCAGCCTTAACATACATTATAACTACCTTCATAAAAACTCCCCACAATCACCAAATTACTACTCATTTTCAATAACAGCTAAAATAACTTTCAAAAAAAATTACAGAAGATATACCAAAAACATCACCTTCATGCTTAAAGGCGTTCAAAAATATCGCTAAAAAATTTGATAATTCTTCGGAAAATGCCATTACCCCGAGAAATTTCCAATCTTTAAATAGGTTATCTTCACTCATCAGTATACTATACCATTAAGAGACTAAAACTTTTATTTAAAACTAAACGCGCACAACAACCATCAAATCAGTCTAAATCTTTTGAAACACTCCCACGTAGGTAAAATTACCACTAATTATTTTACTACAAACTCACCTAAACCTTTTAATATCTATGTACCCTCATTCTCAACATCTTTTAAAACTCTTTAGTTTATCTATGTAAAGATACCTCAAAAATACCACCTTACTTTTTAAACAT
>JBKBIJ010000146.1:0-4832 GCA_046299455.1 Brevinematia bacterium
AGTAACAAAATAGGCTTCCAATAAAGATCAAGAAGATTATATGCCTTTTTACCATAAGTTCTAGTCTCGTAGTAAAGAACATCACTATAAGATCCAACACTACCAATTAAAGATTTTATCTTCGAAGCACTAGTAGACAATGACGAAATAACATTGCTATCAACCATACCTTGAGAACTTAAAGTAGAAACTATATTATCAATATCTTTTAAAAATTCTGGCTGCTTCTTAATAAAAGAGTAACTCTTCTCTACCAAAATCCTATATTCATCAAAGTTCTTCTTAAAATCTAGAGCAACTTTAACATCATTCTCATAAGCTAAAAGACTAACAATTTTCGTTAGCACTACACTTGCAGGCTCGAAATCACATTCTTGAACACCTTTCTCTACATCTATCCTCCACCCAGTTATTTCAGTCTTAATATCAATACCCTCAACAACGTTACTATTTATCTTACCACTCTTAATAGCTTCATTTATAACACTAAAAAGATTATTTTCAATACTTAGGGAAAGCTTATTTATAAGAATCTTTCTCAAATTGATCGCTTTCTTTATATCTTCCTCGGTTCTAGCCAATTCTCTTATATAACTATCTACACCAAAAAGTGCTCTGTTTTTCAATTCTTCATCAGTCAAAGATAATCTTGCTAAATTATTCCTTAACTTCATACTCTCATAAGACAAATCAGTAGTTTTATAAAAATCTCTAACTAATTCTTCAAACAAAACCCCTTTAGAAAATTTCTGGCTATCAATATAAACAACAAAACCTAAAGAAACCAAAGCACTTATAAGTACAAGAACAACAAAATTCAATATAAACTTTATCTGAAATGGCTTATCTACAAAATACCTAAACCTCTTCTTCTTTACTTGGGCCATATAACTACCTCCTAAAAACTTCTAACCTTATTCTAAAAAATAAACTACTATTATTCAACAAAAAATAAAAGATTAAGCTAAAATCCTATCTAAATCCATATATCAAAGTTAATAGAGAGGCTTTGTCAAAAATCTATAAATATCTTTAGCAAGAGTAGGTATAAAAACCACACTAAGCAGACATACAATATTCAATAAATATAAACATACCTAATACTATAACCTTCGCCACTCACATACCCTTCAACCTAAAATATAGTTCTTCTAAAGATTTTTGCACAATCTTTTTTACTTGTAAATTTTCAAAATACTACTTGGGAAACCGTGAAGGCTCCCTGTTCAGTAATATATAAAAAACATCATGTTGCAAAAATTAATAGAATGAATATAGATAAACTCTTAAGAGGAAGATCTGTTTCTCAAGTGAACTAAATTTCTTTAAAAACTTATGGGGAAAAGTAAAGATTACCTAGATAAGTTGTAGAAAGGAATAAGAGGGAAAATAGCTCAAAAAAACTTGAATTTCTAGCACCTTACTCACTTAAGTGAAAAGTATTTCAAAAATCTAACCTTGAAAATGTTACTTACATTAACAGAAAACTCTTAGGAATATTACTCAAAAAGACTATCTGCCTTTAGAAATTATGTAAAAAAAATATCATAATAACAAAACTTTTATTAATAGTGTATATTCTCCTTTGCTTGGTTATATATCTTTCGATTTCAGAATATGGTATTTCCCAAAACTTATAGAAGCTTGCAAGGTCTACTACTTCAAAGAATTACCATTTTTAGAAGTTATGTTTCCTAGAAGTCGTAAAAAAAGAAATTACTATAAGAGTATTTGTACGAAGGTAGAAATACCATAATAAGAGCAACTATCTAAAAAGGCAGTAGTTTTTCTTATTGAAAGTTAACATAAAATTATTTACTATAAGCTCATGAAAAAATCATTGAATGATATAATAATAATATCGACATCAGCTTTTCTAAGTGTTATAGTAGCTTATATACTAAGCGAGACAGTACTATACAAGCTAAAAGACACAATAATAAATGGCTTTTTTGCAATAAAAGGTGTAAGCGTATCTGCTTTATCTGAAGGAATACAAAAAATAGAAGTCGAAGGATTAAATATCGCATCAGATGATATAATAATAGTAGGTATAGATGATGAAACACTCTCAAAATTAGGTAAATTCCCATTCCCTAGAAAATATTACGATGAATACATTCTCAGACCACTTTATACCATAGAAAACGGGAAATATCCTAACAATGTGTTCTTTGATATCGTATTCTCTGAATATTCTTCAAAGGAAGAAGACGATACCCTTTTCAATTCTTTATCAAAAGTAAAAAGCTTATTTAGGGTTTCATTCGACTATATGTTTTACTTTGGAACCGAGGGAATATCAACAGAAGAAGGATTAAAGTTAACACATGAAATAAATCAGAAAAAGCTAAAAGAAATTGAAAAATTCACAATCCCAAAAGAAAACATAATAGGTAAAATGAATACATCAGTAAAAGTAACTAGAGGAAACTTACCACTAATAGAAATAACATCAAACTCCTGGGGTATAGGATTTGCAAATATACTAAAATATAGTGAAGGTAGCGATACATATAACTGCGTACCAATGATTTTAGAATATAATGGTAAGTATTATCCTAGCATACTATTAGTCTTACTGGTTGGGTATTACGAAACTTCCCTCTCAAATGTATTTTTATACTCTGGTAAGGAAATAGTAATAAAGAAATCAAAAGTAAAATACCCAGATGGTACATACAAAATAAAAGATGTGAGAATACCTGTTGACGACAAAAATAGGTTTTTAATAAACTACGTAACCAGAAGTAGGAAAACAGATCCCTTGGGCAAAATAAAAACAATATCTCTATCTAAGATTCCTAACGTAAGAGGCTTAGGTAACTTCGTAGACAACAAGGTATTAATGATAGGAATGCTATCATATGGATATGGTGATATATGGAAATCACCAATAGCTGATAATATGTATGGTATAGAGCACTTAGCAAATGCTTTGAATAATATTATAATGGCAAACATTCAAGGATACCCCGGATATGTAGTATTTACACCTTGGTATATTATACTATTTCTATCATTTCTACTTGCTGGGGTATCGACTTTGATAATAGTAATAAACAAAAGTATAATACTATCATTACTAGAAGAAATAGGAATAATTATAATATTTGCATTCTTTGTATACTTTTTATTTTCTCAAGGAACTATAATTTTCAAACAACCAATAACAGAAACCGCTTACTTAACAGATGTACTAAAACCAACTTTATCCATGGTACTTGCTTATGTAAGCGGGCAAGTATTTGTAATATATAAAGAAAGAGCCCAGAAATTGCAAATAAAAGGAATGTTAGATAGCTACGTATCACCTGAAGTTGTAAACATACTTCTTAAAAATCCAGAAAAATTTAACTTAGGTGGTGAAGACAGAGAGATAACCGTATTCTTCTCTGACATAAGAGGATTTACAACTTTATCGGAAGGGCTATCACCACAAGAATTAGTATCACTAATAAACTTGTACTTATCAAAAATGACGGATATCATAATGGATAACAGAGGAACAGTAGATAAGTATATAGGGGATGCGATAATGGCATTCTGGGGGGCACCCCTAGATGATCCAGATCACCCATTTAGAGCATGTAAAGCAAGCTTAGAAATGCTAGAAGCACTCAAAGAAATAAATTCAAATTTACCTCCAAACAAACAACTAGATATAGGTATAGGTATAAACACCGGTGTTGCAACGATCGGTAACATGGGATCAACCAAAAAGAAAAACTATACTGCCATGGGAGATACCGTAAACCTAGCATCAAGATTAGAGGGAGTAAACAAACTCTTCCATACAAGAATAATAATAAGCGAAAATACATTCCAAAGAATAAAAGACAAAATACTAGCAAGAGAACTAGATCTAATAAGAGTCAAAGGTAAAAAGTTACCAGTAAAAATATACGAAGTAATAGGATACATAGACGATTACAAACAAATAATGGAAGCACTCAATTTGAGTATCGAAAACATACAAGCAGAGGTTTGAGCCGTGCTGGACTCGAACCAGCGACACCCGGCTTAAAAGGCCGGTGCTCTACCACCTGAGCTAACGGCTCACTTTTACAAATATTATAAATATAACAAAAATCTCCTATCAAGAAAAACGTAAAATGTGTAAAAATACGCTTAGTCAAACATCCATCATTTATATTCTTTTGATTTGGAATTCTCAGGTTTTCTAGTATAATAAGACTTTGAACTTCTTTATGAAAATACATCAAGAAGGAAAATGAATAAGTAAGATAACTTTTCCATATCCCTTATTTTAGGGAAGATGTATCAAAAATATTACTTTATTAACTTAGAGATTCCCGAAAATATTTCTAACAAATTGGATAGACTCCTATAAGAAAGTACTCACTCCAAGAAACCATCTTTCTTTTGAAGTCGTTTTAACAAACATACCATTAAGGGAAATTACATGCGCAAGTTTGTAGTATTACTTTCGCATTTAAAGGTTAAAAATATATCCAAGAAATTGGATAAACCCTTAAAGAAGAGCCATCGCTCAAAGGAACTACTCTTACCTAGATGTTATAGAACAAAGATATAAATCCTTTAATAAACTATAAGGAGCAAAGAAAAAGAGCAACAAAAGTTGGATTTCTGATTTAGACTCTATTTAAATTGAAAAGCAATAATAACAAATTACAACATTAATACCATGAGAAAGTATATATTAATCATTTTTCTTATCACATTCCAGCTAATAGCAAAATCAAACGAAACTGATGTCACTAAATTCATATCCCAAAACAGTATATTTACAGGATTTATAGTTCCCACTATCCCTACAATACAACTAATAACGAACGAAATCATAGAAA
>JBKBIJ010000147.1:0-4801 GCA_046299455.1 Brevinematia bacterium
TATCTTTGTTTAGTATGAGGGGTAGGTGTGCAAATACTGGTATATTAAATCCCAATGTTTTGTATATTAGTATTTGTTTTGCTGTGTTTGTAATATGGTCTTCTCCTCTTATTATATGTGTTATTTCCATTAGATGGTCATCGATTACTACGGCAAAGTTGTAGGTAGGGCTGCCATCACCTTTTATTATTACAAAGTCATCTAAATCTGAAAATGGTACTTTAACTTTCCCCTTAACTATATCTTCGTACTCTACATAATCAAATTCACCTATGTCGAACCTTATTACGTGTTCTGTTTTTGGTTTTTCTCTTCTGTTTCTACAGTGTCTATCGTATTTTATTCCAAATTTTAAGTTAGGATTATCTTTTTGCCTTTGCTCGATTTCTTCTCTTGTGCAAGTGCAATAGTATGCTCTCCCCATTTCTATGAGCTTTTCAGCATACTTTTTGTATATATCAAATCTCTCGCTTTGGAAATACATTTCATCCCATTTGATTCCTAGCCATTCCAGATCTTTTTCTATAGCATGCACGAACTTTTTTTCTGATCTCTGTAAGTCGGTATCTTCTATTCTTAGAATGAACTTACCATTGTTTTTTTTGGCATACAAGTAGTTAAAAATTGCAGTCCTCACATTGCCAAGATGTAAATAACCTGTTGGACTTGGTGCAAATCTTAATCTTACCATACTACTGTTTCTCTTTTTTTACATCATTTTTAATGAAATGATCTATTCTATTCAAGTAATACTTAGAATGTGTCAAAAATCCAATTTCTTAATCTTTTTCTCTAACACTACACCTACGACTTGGTAGGTTCCAGAAATCTAATTTAGATACTCTCTTCAGTGCATAAAAGATTTTCGAAGCATTTAAATATGAGTTTTGTTTCTATGACTGTATAGATGTATTTCTGCACTCTTACTATTTTTTTGACCTAATTTTGACGCTTTTAGACAGTAAAGGGGGACTTCTTGAAATGCTTAAATTTATTCAAGCAGGTACTCCCGTTATCGTGTTTTGTACTATGACTTTCAAAGAGAAGTAGTACAAAAATATGGTAGTTTCTCGGATTGATTCTATTAGAAATTTTCTATAAATTTAGAACCTATTCATCTTTACAACTTGTTTAGACAGGTACTCTTGGAAAGCTGTATTAAGAATTTAGTTTCCTAAGTTTATTTTTTACATACCTTTTCTAGAATATACTCAGGTAAGCTTTTTATGGTACTTTTGTTTCGTAACTTCTAGAGAAAAGTAGTTTATCAGAGTAATATGCCTTAACTATCTAGACAATTGGTTTTTTGTTCCATAACCATGAAGAAAAATAATTTCTTCAAACGTCAGACTACTTTTTTTAGGGTTATACAATAATAGGAAAGTTGTTATCCTAACTAAAAAAGATGAGATTATGTTGAAAATCCCAATTCCTTGGAATTTTCTCTTCGTCTTTTTTATGAGTTGTTTAGACAATCACACCTATATTATATTTCTGTTTTATAACTTCTAAAGGAATTGTAGTTTTTCTTGATTGAAGCCTTTTTTTAAGGCTTATCAAGTTTCTTAGATGCACTTTTGTATACCTTTAGTTTAGTATACCTAATACTAATTACAAATTATTCAAGACAGGTAGTCTTATATGGTATTTTTTTTTGTAATTTCTTAAGAGTAGCACTTTCTTAAGTCCAGAAAGTCTTTTTAAGAGACTATTGAATTTATTAGATGTGTTTTTAAAGTAATATTTTAAACATTTTCTTTTGTAGTAATTCTATTAATTTTTGTAGTATTATCTTTTTGTATATTGTCTAGCGGGGAGATACCTCACGGCCACCTAAGTAATATTTAAGAATTTCAGAGTAAGAAAGATGGTGCAAAAATTTTTTGAAGAACTATAATTAAGGAGAGTATCAACTTTATTTTGGTTTTTGATTTTGTTTTGATCTTTTGTTTATAATGAGATTTATGGGAAGTATAGAAGATGTGTATAGTTTTATTTCTAGAAAAAGTAGGAATGTTGATTCGTCTGGTATAAGGAAGGTTTTTGACTTGGCTCAAAAGATAGAGGATCCTATAAACCTTAGTATAGGTCAGCCTGATTTTGATGTTCCTGCTGAGATAAAGAAAGAAGCTGTGAAAGCAATTGAGATGGGTTTTAACAAATATACAGTTACCCAAGGTATAGATCCCCTCAGGGAAAAACTTACCGAGATTATCAATTTGAAGAAAAAAACAAAGTATACTAAAGATGATTGTTTAATAACTTCTGGTGTTTCTGGTGGTATAGTTCTTGTTTTCATGTCTATAATAGATGAAGGTGATGAAGTTATAATTTTTGATCCTTACTTTGTTATGTACAAACATCTTGTAAGTCTTTTTGGTGGTAAGCCTGTTATAGTTGATACTTATCCGGATTTTCGTTTAGCTGATAAGAGAAAAGATATTGAAAATAAGATTACTGAAAGGACTAAAGCTATTGTTTTGAATTCTCCCTCTAATCCTACTGGTAAAGTTTTGGATAAGGATGATATTAGAACTATCTACGAGATTGCTAAATCTAATAATCTTTTGGTGATATCTGATGAGATATATGATGAATTTGTTTACGATGTAGAATTTTTTTCTATTTCTAGTATTTATCCTGAAGGTACTATACTTTTGGGAGGTTTTTCTAAGACTTATGCTATGACTGGTTGGAGGGTTGGGTTTGCTTTTGGTCCTTCACCTATAATTAAGGAAATGATCAAATTACAACAGTACACTTTTGTCTGTGCTCCGTCTTTTGCTCAGTATGCATGTATAAAAGCTTTGGATTACGATATGTCAGACTACATAAAGAAGTATAAACTAAAAAGGGATATAGTTTTTGATGGACTTAAAGATAATTTTGATATTGTTAAGCCTGAGGGGGCGTTTTATATTTTCCCATCACCTAAAGATATTGATATTTCCGCTAAAGACTTTGTTGATAAGTGTATAGGTGAAGGTGTTTTAGTAATTCCTGGTAATGTGTTTTCTGAAAGGGATACACACTTTAGGTTATCGTTTGCAGCAAGTGATAATACTATAAAGAGAGGTATCGATAAGATAAATAAGATTTATAAATCTTTAATATAGTTTTTATGGTATGTTATATTTGTTCTTCAGGTGTTGAAGAAGTTTACAGAAAAATTTATAGATGTTCGAAATGCTTTACGTTACAAAGGAAGGATCCTTTTGAGTATTATAGTAGCGTAAAGGGTGTTTATGATTCTAGTTACTACAGGTCTAGGTATTTTGAAAGGTATGGTAAAGAAATTAGTTTAGATGTTGAAAATATTAGAAAAATGGCAAATAAAAGAATGGATACTATTGAAAATGTTTATCTTCGAGAAGGGGAATGTTCAGGGTGTAGTAGTTTTGATTGTGGTAGTTGTTATGTTAGAAATTTTGTTTCATCTCTTAGGGGAAAGAGAGTTCTTGATGTTGGTTGTGGTATTGGAGTGTTTTTGGAAGTTGCTAAGTCTAGAGGATATGACATTGTAGGTGTTGATTTGAATAAGGATGTGCTTCATATTGTTTCTAGTTCTATAAGGGATAATATAGTTATATCGAGTTTTGAGGAATTTGATACTAGAGAAAAGTTTGATGTGGTTACCATGTGGTATGTTCTTGAGCACTTGCCTGACCCTGAATCAGTTTTGAAAAAAGCTTGGAATATACTTAAGTATGGAGGAGTTTTAGCTATTTCTACTCCTAATGGGAATGGTGCCAGCGTTAGATTTAAACCCAGGTGGTATTATTCTGTTATTCCGGAGGATCACATTTTTGAATTCTCTGTTGAAGGCATTTCAATCATGCTTAGTAGAAATAATTTCAAGATTGTTAACGTCGTAAATTCTGGTTTTCACCCAGAGAGAGTGGTTAAACTACCAATCTTAAAGAACCTATTTGGCATTTACCAGAGAATTATAAACCTAGGTGATACATTTGAAGTTTACGCTGTTAAAAAATTCTCTAAGTCTAAATAAATTTTCTTATTCTTTCCACTGTTTTTTCTTTACCAAGTAGTTTTATAATTTGTACTAAGCCAGGGCTAACTTTTTTATTTGTTAATACTATTCTTAGAGGTGGACCAAATTGTTTTAGTTTTATTCCATGCTTTTCTGGTATACTTCTTATGATTATTTCTCCTTCTTCTTCCGACTTTAATATTATATCATCTAGTGATTCTATTAGATCTTTGAAACATTGCTTTATTGTTTCATCTATCAAGTTTTCTATGTTAAATTCAGGATCTATTTTTATTTCTTCGTTTGTGTATATTCTTGTTTCGTTGTAGAAATCTTTCAGTGTGTTTATTCTAGTTTTGTATACCTCGAATGCTTTTATTAGAAATTCATCTGTTAATTCTTCTTCTAAGTTATTTTCCTCGAGGAATATTTTGTAGTATTTTAGGAATTTATCTGGGGGGATTAATTTCATGTGTTCGCTGTTGACCCATATCATTTTTTGGTCGTCGAATACTGCGTTTGATTTATTTAGATCTTTTATGTCGAAAAGTTCTATGAGTTCTTCTATTGAGAAGATTTCTTTATCGCCGTAGGCCCATCCTAGCCTTGCTAAATAGTTTATTATTCCCTCAGGTATGAAACCTTCTTTTCTGTAGTGCTCGATGTTTGTTGATCCTTCTCTTTTTGATAGACAAACCCAGCTTGATAAGCTTCTTGCACAGACCTACCACTTTTAGTGCTAAAGAGTGGTATATAGGTCACTATACCTTCTTTCTGTAAAGTCTCTATGATCGCTCTTGATCCGTAAGC
>JBKBIJ010000148.1:0-4730 GCA_046299455.1 Brevinematia bacterium
AAATCAATTCAAAAAACTACCCCTCTTTCAAAGTCATAGAACAGAAGTTACCTAAATAAGCTTTAAGAAGAAACACACAGAAGAAATCCTACGAAATAGGAAGTTTTACATATCCTCACTTAAGTAAAAATGTTTCAAGATGTGTTTTCTATGTTGTAATCATTTCATCCCTTTTTCTTTCAGGTGCGTGCACTATTTCAAAATTTATGAGGAATTCTAAGGTTCATCAATATCAATAAACTAACTTTCTTTAGAAATTATTACATACACACACTAATAATAGTGCTCGTATGAATATAGTCATTTTATTAATCTTTGCAACATGATCTTTTTTATATATTACCTAACAGATGGACCCCTCACAACACCCCAAAAACTTCCAAACAATAAAAAAATGGCGCAAAAATTCTTAGAAGAACTATAACTTGTAATGTTTAGAAGACATTCTAAGTTTATGGAAAACTTCTAGAGTATTGTTCCAAAAAACTACCTCAAGTGAAATACAAGAGAGACAGGAAGAAGAGCAAGAGTATTTTTGGATTTATGGCATTAGAAGGGGATTGTGTAGTAATGGTTTCAGAGATCTCAAATTCACCTGATTTAAATCCGATAGGATATGAAAATAAGGATATAAGGAGAGAATAAGGGAAGATTTTAGAGTATGAGAAGATGGTAAAAGAAAGAGAAAGTATAGCATGTAATTTTTTCACTGAGCGCGTACATAGTTATAGCAAGAGTTGGAGGGAGAGATTTTTATCAAAAGAGTTCATAAGGATATGCACAAAAAGTTATTAAAAAAACTATATATTTAAAGTGTATAGAAGTTTTTTACTCTTAAAGATCTTTCTTTGTTTATTTTTATTATTTGTAGCGTGAGCAATAAATTTAGGCTTTGTATTTGATGGGTGTTCTATTTTAAGAAACTATTTCTTGGAGTTTGTATGAGACTACTTTTGATACTCCTTTTTCTTCCATTGTTATTCCGTAGATATCTTGGCATATTTCTATTGTTGACTTATTATGAGAGATGATTATAAACTGTGTCTTGTCTTTGAATGCTAATATAAGTTTTTTGAATCTTTCGGTGTTTTCGTCGTCAAGTGGTGCGTCTACCTCATCCATTATTACGACTGGTGTGTTGTTTATCATGAGTGCTGAGAATATGAATATTATTCCGACCAATGCTTTTTCCCCACCTGATAATAATGATAGATTTCTTATTTTTTTACCTGGTATGTTTACCTTTAATTCTATGTCTCCTTCTATAAGATCGTTGTTATCTATTTTTATTTCGACGTTTCCTCCATTAAACACTTCTTTAAATACTTCTGTTATTGTTCTACTTATGTCATTTAAAGATTCTTTTATCGTTTTTTCTATCTCTTTGTTTATGTTTGATATCATTTCTTCTAATTTTTGCTTACTTTGCATTATATCTTCTATATTACTTTTTAGGTTTATGTATTCGTTTTCTACTTTTTTGTATTCTTCTTCAGCGTTCTCGTTTACTGATCCTATTTTTCTTAACTTATCTTTTAATTTGTGTATTTGATTTTGTATTTCTTCTATGTTTAAGTTTTCGATATTTTCATCAAAGTTAGTTGCTATTTCGTCTAATGTTATGTTATAGTTCTCGATCATTTTTTGATTTAAATTTTCTACTTTATTTTTTATTACTGCTATTTTTTCTTCAACTGAGAACATTTCTTTTTCTGTTAGGTTTAGTTTTTTGGAAAGTTCATTTTTTTGATTTAATATGTTTCTGTATGTTTGGTTTGATTCTTTTATTATGAAGGATTTGTCTGATATTAAAGTAAGTAATTGGTCTTTCTTTGATACTATTTCTTGTATTTCTTTTGATAGTTTTTCTATGATTTCTTTCGTTTTGTTTATATTTTCCTCTTCTTTAGATATTTCTGTATTTTTTGATAGTAAAAACTCTTGGATTTTTTTTATTTCTTCATCTATTTTTGAAATTCTTTCTTCCAAGGATTCTATGTTTAGTTTAGTTATGGTAGTTTGTTTTTCAAGTTGGAGTATTTCGTTTTGTTTATATAGTATTGTTTTTTCTTTTTCTTTGATTTTTCTATCGATTTCTTCTAGGGGTATAGATTTTATTTTGTTTTCTAAGAATGTTTTTAGGTTGTTTATAACAGTTATTTTTTCATTTTCTTCATATTGGGGTTGGTTTGTATCAGTATCAATTCCGTAATCTTTTGATATTTTTTGAAGTTCTAAGCTAATGTTTAGTATGTTAGTATCGAGTTTTTCTAATTCTTGTTGTATGGTTTCGAGTTTATGTTGATTGTTTTGTATTTCTTTAAGTGTGGTTTCCATTTGTTTTCTGTATTTTAGTAGTTCATTTTCTTTGATGGATATTGTTATTTCCATTTCTTTTTGTTTTTCTTTTAGGAGTATTAGCTTTTCCTTTTCTTCTGACATTATGTTTAGAATGTTGTTTATATTTTCTTTTAGTTGATTTATTTTTTCGTCTGTTTTGTTTTTTATGGATATAAATTCTGTTATGTTTGCCAGAAATGGTAATCTTTCTATGTCTTCGTTTATTGACGTTGATAGAACCTTTATTTGGTTTAATTTATCTTTTAGTTCTTCTGATTTTGGATTTTGGTTTTCTATGATGTTGCATATATTTATGATTTCTTTGGATGTTGTATGTATTTTTTTTATAAATTCTCCTATTTTTAAGGCACTTTTACTTACGTTTTCTGAAAATTCTTTGAAGGCTTTTTGGGATTGAGCTAACATGTCTTTTACTATAGATTCTATTTCGTTTGCTTGTGTTTCGAGATTAGCTATTTTCTGAGAAGTTTCTTTTATGCTTATTGATATGGTTTCTTTATCTTTTTTTAGTTTGTTTATTTCAGTTTCGATTGTATTGGTATCGTTTTCTATTTCTTTCATCGATTTTTCTATGTTACTTAATAAAGATATTATTTCATTTTTTGAGTTTTTAAGTAGATCTTTTTGGGAATAGTTCCAGTTGAGTTCTATTTCTAAGTTCTCTGCTTTTCTAAGTGTTTCTTTTATTTTTTCGATGTCTGAAAGCATTTCTAGCTTTTCTTTTTGGAGCTTTTCTTTTTCTTCAATTAGTTTTTGGGCATACTGTTGTAGTTCTTTTAGTGATGTAACGGTGGTCGAGTATTCTTTTGAATATTTTTCTATCATATTCGATAAATTAGATTTTTCTTTTTCTAGTTCTTCTTTTCTTTTTAGTTCTTTTTTGATTGATTCTATATGTATTTCATTTGCTTTTTTGGATAGTTCTATCTTTGATTCCAAAGATTTTTTTTCGAGTTCTTTGTTTTTTAGTGTTTTTTCGACGTTGTTAAGTTCTTCTCTTTTCTGGGATAAGATTATGCTTTCGTTTTGTATAAGCAAATCTAGGTTTTCAAGCTTGATTGATAGGGTATCAATTTCTTTGCTAATTTCTTTTAGATTTTCTAATATTTTCTCCTTTTGTTTAAATAATTTTTCTAGTTCATTTTTATGTTCTTTTAGCAAGATTACAGCATGTAATTTTTCGAGTGATTCGATTTCTTTTGAAGTTTCTTGGTATTCGATTAATTTTTGTAGTTCGTTTTTAAGTCTTAGATAATCTTTTTCAATTGATTCAAATTTTATTGAGAGTGTTGATAAGTTTATGTTTATATCTTGAAGTCTTTTTTCTGCTTCCTTTTTTTTAAATTTTATTTTACTTATTCCTAGTAGTTCGTCTATGTAATTTCTTCTATCCTGTGGATTGCCAATTATTAAATTATCTACTTCACCTTGTCCTACTATAGAATATCCCTCTTTGCTAAATCCAGTCCCTAAAAACATACTTATTATGTCCTTTACTCTTGTTTCTTGTTTGTTTATGAGTATTTTACTTTCGCCTGATCTATAGTATCTTTTTGTTATTTCTATTTCGTCCAGTGGTACTTGGAGGATTCTTGAACTGTTGTCGAATAGTAACGATACTTCTGCTACACTCAAAGAGCTTCTGTACTGTGATCCTGAGAATATTACATCTTCAAATGTGCCACATCTCAAGGTTTTTATACTGTTTTCCCCCAAAACCCATCTTATAGCATCTACTAGATTACTTTTGCCACTTCCGTTTGGTCCTACTATAGCTGTGATTGGAGAATTAAATTCTATCTTACTCCTGTCCGCAAATGACTTAAAACCGAATAATTCTAACTTTTTGAGAAAAACGGGCATTTGTTCCCCTCTCTTAGAATTATAAATAATATTAGTTTTAGGTTACTATTTATACAAATATAGTGTTTCAAATATTACTAAGAAGTTGGATAGCTCTTTAAAAAAGCCCATTACTCCAGGAAACTACCTTTCTTAAGAGTATATCAAAATGTTACTACTATTTAAAAGTATTCAGAAATATACATTCTAAGAAATTGAGTATCCACCTAAAAAGACATATTACCTCAAGAAACTACCTTCTTAAGGATGAGTACTTTTCAAAAATATTAACTCTAATACTTAGATTTAAGAGTGTTTAAAGAATACTCTTTATTACTTAAAGATATAGGGAAATATTCCTAAGAAATTCCAAAATCATTGAAGGACCGCGTCATTCCATGGAAATACCACTCTTTGGAATCTATGAAATATGGATACATTAAGAAGAAGTTATCTGAATAACTTTTAGTAAAGATAGGTTAAAGGAAGAGATTTGGAAATTAGATTCTCAATAAAGCCTCTAAGAG
>JBKBIJ010000149.1:0-4698 GCA_046299455.1 Brevinematia bacterium
TCTTTCTTTGGACAGCTACAATTATATCCTGCTGGCAATACTAGGGTGTTTATAACTTATGGTGAGGGCAACGATATGAATACTGGGCTTGTTGGAGATGTTGATTTTGTTAGGGGCGCTGAGACAGATAATAAAATAAGTATTACTGGAGAAATGTATTTTTAGGGGGGTTAGTATGAAGAGGTTTTTTATTTTGATATTCTTTCTAAGTTTTGTTTTTGCTTCTTTTGCTGGTGTTAAACCATTCGTGGATGCGTATTTTTCAACTTCTCTATTTCAAAATGTTGATGATATTTACCTAAGGGAACATTATGGTCCTTATAAGTATGGGTTTCAGTACGGTGATAATAGATGGTATTTGAGAGATAGTAGATTATCGTTCATATTTGGAGTGAATGTTAAGGAGGAGAATTTGTTTGGTTCTGTTGATTTTTATGCTAATTCATTTTTAGATGGTTCAACTTATCTTGATATAAATAGTGGGCTTGTTGGGTATTCAGATGAAGAGTTCACCGTTAAAGGATTTTTTAAGAGTAGGTCTGTTAGGATGAAACTTCCTTCTGAAGTATTTTTTGATTTCTTGCCATCTTTATCTCTTTTCTCATCTTCGTTTTCGAGAGGCCACTGGTTTGTTCCTTATTTCTTATATCCTATTGAGTTTATTGATGGTTCAGTAGAGATTTTTTCTACTACCAAAGAAGATGTTACTAATTTAGTCTTTGGAGGTAGGGATTACTATGGTATTTATGCAAGCTATTTCAATGGATTAGTTGATGTTGAGGGATATTTCGCTAAGAATATTTATGATAGTGTTGGGGTTTTACAGAATGCTTCTCTTCTGAATAATATGATGACAGGTAATTATGGAGGAATTAGATTGGGTGGTGCTGGTAGTGTTGGTTTTGGTGATGCATATTTAGGTGTTCTTTATAGAGAGTTGACAACAAATTCTTTGTCTCCTTATTCTAAGGGAAGTGATTATAGGTTTTATTTCTTGCTTCCTATGACTTCATCTATGGGTAGTAGTAATAATTATATTTATACATTACCTTTAATTGTTGATTTTAATGTTTCCTCTTACAATTTTGTTGGTGGTTATGCTACTTTTGATATGACGGATTTTCTTTACGTTGGATTAGAAGGTGGTATGATCTTTAAGAAAACTTACATAGGTACTAACAAATATGATTATCAAGATATTTACTTTACAGGAGGGGTTCTGTTTAAAGGTATAGAAGGTGCTAAGTTTGAAGTTAGTGGAGTTGGTGTTATTCCTAATTCTGATTCTAATATTTCAATTCTTGGTGGTGATGTTAAATTATTTACCTATTACGAAGTTCCTTTGATTACTGAAAGTGATGAAGTTAAAACTTTGTTCAAATTAGGTTTAAGAGATATGAAGGTAGAGGAACCAAAGTATATCGTTACATCTATTGTTGGTATAGGGAATGTTGGATATGTAGGGGGTAATTTTTCTCTTGATGTTTTAGGTTACGCTAATAACAGTTCTTTTTATAGTTCTATAATGTCTTTAAGTACAAATCTTTTCTACAGTGATGTTAGGGTTTATTTTGGTTATAATCTTTCATCGTTATTTAGTAAAAAGGTAGTGAAAGAAATAGGTAATGATCTATGGTTAAAGTTAGGAGGTAGGGGAGTAGTTCAGGTTGGTAATGTTAATTTGGGTAATGTAGGTGAGAACACTATACTTACGCCTTATGTAGCGATATGGTATTCTATACCTAAGGTTAATTCTTATATTATTTTGTCATACGGGTGGTATGGTATGACTAGTATTAATGACTTGGATATAGGTAGAGGGCTTGAGTCTACTATAATTATGTATAATGGTGGTAGAGATTTTTCTAGTGGTCTTATTATGGCTGATAATTTTGCCTCAACTTTGTATTCTGATGGTAGGAGTATAAATACAGGAGAGTATAAACTTGCTGTTGAACCTGTTATAAGGTTTGATGTTTATATTAGGTATTAAGGGGGTATTGTATGAAAAAATTTATTTTTATTGTTTTATCTTTTGTTTTAGCATCTTATATATCTTTTGGTGCTGTTAAGTTTAAAGGAGATCTTATAAGTGTTGGTGACTTTAAGTACATGCAATCAAACTACGTTTATAATAATGTGTCGACTGATCCTTATTTTGGATTAGATAATGTTGAGTTTATTGTTAATTTTGGTACTAAGCTTGAGCTAACTTCTGAAGTTTATGGTTTAGCTAATCTTATAGTTCAGCCTACTACTAAGTTCAAGCATATTGCTGTTGATAATCTCATGATCAATTACTTCCATAAAGCTTCGAAAGTTAAGATAATACCTTTTTATAGGTATAGATCTGTAAGGTTTGATGATCCTGAAAATATCATTGGGTGGTTTAATTCTTGGGTTATATCGTCCAGTGTTTTTGGTATAAGTAACGTTCTTGATAGTAAAGTTGATAACAATGGTTTTTACACTGATTCTTCGTATGTAGCTAGAGTTGGTGGAATACCTTATTTGTTAAGACCTGTTGAATTTTTTGATGGTAGCATTATTTCAATGCCTGGTATGGGGGAGGATACTACGAACTTGTCTCTAGTTGGTAGAGATGCTGGAGGATTTTATGCTGAGCAGAAGACTTCAGGATATTTGTGGCAAATCTTTTTAGGAGCCTATTTTATAGATGGTAGCGAGAGTCCATTGAATCTATCAGGTGCTGCAAATGTAAAGTTTTCTGTTTTGGAGTTTTCTGATGTACAATTTTGGGCTGGGATCGATGGGATGATACATTCTTTTGGTAACAATTATAAACAAATAAATTCATACGATGTATTGAATATTTACAGAATCGGTATAATTCCGGATAAGGGTTTTAAGTTTCTCCAAAATTTAGATGTGTATGGTATTGTTTCTCATGAATTACTTTCTTTGTTTGTTAAAGGTGGGATAGTAAACCAAAGTGATATTCTTTCTACTTCTTCTTCTCCTTTTTATAGTTATAATACTAACATGAGAGCTAATGGATTTAGGTTTTCTGGTGGTGTTTTTTCGGATTTTATTCCTGGGTTAAAAGTACAGTTGGGAGGAGAGTATTTATCTCTAAGTGTTTATACAAATTCAAATGCTTATTACGATTCTGGTAGAATTGCTGGTAATGCTAAGGTTTATGGAGAGTATGAATTAGAGTTTGGAGGTATATCTAAATTTGTTTTGGAGGGATCTTTTGTCCAAGAGACGTTACTAAATAGTTTGAACAGTTTTATTATAGATATTCCAGGTGTTAGTTTTCCTGCCCAAGGTAGAGTTTCTTTAAATAATGCTATTGGGGTTAAAGGTGGAATAGATCTTAAGGATGTTTTTGAGTTTTTAGGTTTATCTGTTGTTGGTTCCTATCAATCTATTTCTATCAAACCTGAGGAATATACTAGTATTAAGTCGATGTATACTGTAAATATTATCGAAGCTAGAGGAATTCTTGATGTTTCGTTTGATTTTATAGGTTTTGAAGGAGTAGGTGTTGGTTTAGGTGGTAAATATCTTTCTTGGAATGATAATATGTACACTAGTAGGTTATTGTTGAATATACTAAATCAGACACAAGACCTTGTTTTAACTTATGTTATTCCTATTGGTTTTGTATACTACAAAACTGACAATGTTATATTTAGGGTAGGATATGGTTACCCAATTTTTGGAGACGTTTATGATATAGATTTTGGCTTGACATCTGATGCTTTGAATAATTATCTTTATAAAAATAGTAACAATAAATTTGAGGGACTTTATGCAGAATACGTTTTGCAAAATCTTCCAAGATTATACATTGATTTAAGAATAAGTTTCTAAGGAGGGTGTAGAGGTATGAAAGTCAAGCTATTTATATCAATTTCTTTAGTTGTTATGTTATCTTTTGTTTTAACTTCATGTTTATTGTGGGATGTTCTTAAAGATAGATATATACCTTATGAAGTTGTTGGTAAAGATAGCGAAACTGGCAAGTTGATTGTTAGATTTACTTTTGATAGGCCTGCTGCTACTACTGTTCATCTTGCGGGGCAGTTTAATAATTGGACTGCCCCACCTTCTCAAGGAACACCAGGTACTGAAAATGTACCTATACCTATGGAGAAAGATCCAAAGACTGGTTATTGGACTGTTGAGTGGAAGATAAAACCTGGTAGATGGCAATATAAATATGTCATAGATGGTGGTGTTGTTTGGTCTGAAGATCAAGCTAATCCTTTGAAGGAAAATGACGGGTTTGGAGGATATAACTCTGTTGCAATCTTAAACGAATAGTTTTATAAGGTTTTCTCTGGGGATTACTTCCACCCCCCCCCTTACCAATCTCACATATTATACTTGAATTTACATATGCTCCTTAAAGTTTGTTTAGGTAAATTATGTTATAATATTTCTTTTTCAATGAATTACTAAGATGATGATTTTTTGGAATGATTCGTTTAGGGGTTTCTATAAACTATTCTCTTACGGCTTGTTTCGAAAGTTGCTCTTAGAAAAACATGTTAAAAATCTGACTTCCTAAGTTCCTTCTCCTATCTATCCTTCTATCTTTCACCTAAAGGCTTCCCAGATAAGTTCTATTACAATATTTCTATTACAATATTTCTATTACAATATTTCTATTACATACCTTCTAAAAAAGGTAGTAATTTCTTAAAGTAATATAACTTCACATTACTA
>JBKBIJ010000150.1:0-4689 GCA_046299455.1 Brevinematia bacterium
GAATGATCTATAAGGATTAACAAGAGGGAAAGGGAATTAGGTATTGGATTTTTGACAAAACTTCTTTGGGTAAGTTGTAGGGAGGAATAATTTATAGAAGAGTTTTTTATGAGTTAAAACTTTAACACAGTCTTTACCGAATAAGCTCTAGGAAGGATAATGAAAGGGGAAAGAGACTCAGGAAGAAATTAGATTTTTGATACAATCTCTTACAGTAACTTGAAAAGAATTAATTTTGATATTTAGAATTAGTAAAAATTTGAGGAGTTGCTATGGCTAGGTCTGTTAAGAAAGGTCCTTTTGTAGATAAGCATTTGTATAAGAAAGTTTTGGATATGATTGAAAAGAAACAAAAGACACCTATAAAAACTTGGTCTAGAAGATCGACTATTTTACCTGAGATGGTAGGACTTACTATCTCTGTTTACAATGGTAAAACTTTTGTACCAGTTTATATAACTGATCAGATGGTTGGACATAAGCTAGGAGAGTTTGTACCTACTAGAATTTTTAGGGCACATGGTGGTAAAAAAGCTGAGATTGCTAAAAAAGATTAGGGGGAAGTTATGGAAGCTATTTGTAAGGCAAGATATTTAAAAATATCACAAAAGAAGATGGTAAGGTTTATTAACGTAATTAAAGGTAGGAAACTAAACTTGGTCCTTACTTACTTAAACACTCTTCCTAATAAGGGAGCAAAACTTCTATACAAAGTTTTGAAATCGGCTTATGCGAATTTGGTTTACAAAGGTTCGAAGGCTTCAATGAGTGATGTATACGTAAAAGATATAAAAGTAAACCAATCTTTTTCATTAAAGAGAGTTTTGCCAAGGGCTAGAGGCAGTGCTGATATTATAAGGAGGAGGTTTTCTAGCATTTATGTTGTTGTTTCTGATGAGATTGGTAAGGAGGAATAGTGTATGGGTCAGAAAGTACATCCTTTTGGTTTGAGACTAGGAATATCTGAGAAGTGGTTATCTAATTGGATAGCCTCTAACAAAGAAGAACAAGTTAATAATGTCATAGAAGATGCGAGAATAAGGCAATTTATAAATTCTAGGTATAGGCTTTCTGGTATATCAAAAATAGAAATATCCAGGTTTGCGTCTAGGATTGATGTGATAATTTATACATCTCAACCGGGGGTTATAATTGGTAAAAGAGGTACTGAAATAAAATTGCTTGAAGAAGAAATAAAAAACAATGTTTTGAGAAGTCGAGATAAAGAACTGAATGTTTCTGTAGTTGAGATAAAGACACCTGAGACTGATGCGCAGATAGTGGCTGAAACCATAGCTAAGCAGATAGAGATGAGAATGCCTTATAAAAGGGCAATGAGAAGAGCTTTACAAAAAGCAGTAGATGCTGGTGTTAAAGGTATAAGAATAAGAGTATCTGGTAGGTTGGGTGGTGTAGATGTTGCTAGATCCGAGGAAATTAAGTTTGGAACTGTTCCATTGAGTACTTTGACTGCTAAAGTTAAGTATGGTTTTGCTGAAGCTAATAGTACTGTAGGTATTATTGGTATTAAAGTTTGGATATATGAGTAAGGAGGTAGGTTATGGCGCTTTTAAGTCCAGCAAATCCTAAATGGAGGAAATCTCACACCACTAAACTTAGTGGTGTTGCTACTGATCATTTAGTTTCTTTTGGTGAGTATGGTGTTATTGCACTTGAGCCAACATTCTTGACTGATAGACAAATAGAAACTGTAAGAGTTATGCTATCGAGAAAAATGCCAAAAGGTGGTAAGTATTGGATAAGGGTATTCCCTGATAGACCATATACTAAGAAACCTCTCGAAACTAGGATGGGTAAAGGTAAAGCAGATGTTGAACATTGGGAAGCAGCGGTTGTTAGAGGTAAGGTTTTGTTTGAGTGGATAGGAGCTAATGAAGAGTTATCTAAAAAAATTGCTAAGGAAATTTCATCTAAGATAGGTATAAAAGTTAGATTAGTTAAAAGAACGGAAATAGTTTAGGAGGTTGCGATGGCTTTTACTAAAAAAGTGAAACAAGCTTACCAGAATATGTCTATCGATGAACTTAGGAAGGAACTCGATAGATTAACTTCTGAATATATTTCTATGAATATTCAAAAGTCGATAAAAGCGCCTGATAACCCTATGAAAATAAGGAATACTAGAAGGCTTATAGCTTTAATAAAGACCTTGATAAGGAAAAAAGAGTTAGGAATAATGAAATAATGATAGAAGTTGTTAACATATCTAAGTACTATGTCATAAATGGTAATAAGAGAGTTTTGTTTGAGGGGTTGTCTTTTAACCTAAGTGAAGGCGATTTTATATCTGTTACTGGTGAATCAGGGTGTGGCAAGACAACTCTTCTTAAGATAGTTTCGGGTATTGAGCGACCTTCATCTGGTTATATATCTTACAATGGTGTTATTCCTAGGTTTTTCAGAGATTTTTTTGTTTCCAATTTTAGAAGAAAAAATATTGGTTTTGTTTTCCAAACTTTTGAGCTCCTGGAAGGTTTGTCAGTGATTGACAATATTTTGTTGGCTATATACATAAGTGGGGAGCAGGTTTCAAAATACAGAAGCAAGGCTAAAGAAGTTTTGGAATATGTTGGTATGTCTGATTACATTAACGTAGATGTTAGGGTGCTATCGGGTGGGCAAAAACAGAGAATCGCTTTAGCAAGAGCCTTGATAAAAGACCCTAGATATATATTTGCTGATGAACCTACTGCTAATCTTGATGAAAAAAATTCTTTGGAGATCATTTCGTTACTGGAAAAAATAAATAAGGAAAAAAACGTTGGGATTGTTTTTGTAACTCATAGGAAAGATGTGATGAATTACTCAAACAAAGTAATATACATTTCTGATTCTAAAGCTTATGTTGAAGAAAACAAAAAATCCTAGAGAATATATGTAGCAGATCTTTTTACTCTGTTCATTATAGCATAACCAATTCCCTTCTCCTCAAGATTTTCGACTATTATTGCATAAACGTTGTGTTTGTCGAATATCCTATAAGCGAAGAAAAGGTTCCTGGCGCAGTCTATTAAATCGTATTCACACCATTCTATTTCTATGATTTCTTTAATCTTTAGGTACTCTGTAATTCTTTTCATTTCCTTAATGAAACTTGTTCTACCAAGTAAGCCTATTTTTTCGTTCTTGATTTCCTTAAGAATATCTATGGCGTTTTTTGGGTTTTTTACCACAATTACGTTTGATTTTGGAGAGTAATGTTTATATTTCTGACCTGGGGACAATGGTGTATCTAATACTTTGTCTGAATATTCTACTTCAATAGTTTTTGATGAATTTATATTCTTTATAAAGTCTTCTATATCTTCCTTTGTTATAAATCCTGGTCTTAGTATGTGTATTGTAAATTTTTCTTTTTCCTCTTTTACCATTAAGACAGTTGATTCTATACCTATGTGAGTCCTTCCGCCATCGATTATGAATGGAATTTTACCTGAAAACTCCTCTATCACTGTTGATGCTTCTGTCGCACTTGGTTTGCCGGATATGTTTGCACTCGGAGCACAGATTGGAATCCCAGAGAGTTCTATTAACTTTTGGGCTATTGGATTATATGGTATTCTTATACCGACTGTCTCAAGTCCTGCTGTTGCTATTTCTGAAATTATATCTTTCTTCTTTAATATAATTGTTACTGGACCTGGAGTTAGTTTTTCTATTATTTCTCTTTCTAATTCATTTGATATGTAGGCATAGTTTTGTATTTGGTTTTTCGAGTGTAGATGTACTATGAGTGGATTATCACTTGGTCTACCTTTAAGTTCAAATATTTTTTTTACTGCAAGGTGATTTGTTGCATCTGCACCTAATCCGTAAACAGTCTCCGTTGGGAATGCAACTACTTCTCCCCTTGATAGCGCAATAGCAGCCTCCTTTAAAAGAAAAATATCTTTTTCAACTTCATTTGGACTTATTTTTAAAATTCTTGTTATCATGGCTTTTATCCTCTGCGATGTATTTCGGAAATTTCGAAATTAGTAATATCATGATTAGTGGAGAAATCGCAGAAATAATAAAGCTTCCATTCATGAAAGATATCAAGTTGGTAAAAATAAGTAAGACCACTAAAAGTATATTGACAGTTTTTAGCTTTTTCGAAGAAACTTTAAAAATCATGATGTTTTCGATCAGTTTAAGTGGTGTTAAGAAATTTTTTGTTACTGTGAGTATTAGATTACCTTTGTTAAAGAATGTTCCGAAATATGGTGTTTTCATTATCCCTATACTCGATTGTTTTATTTCTACAAAACACTCTAATAATGTTTCTTCAGTTTTAGATATTATTTCCTTTATATATTCCATGTTTTTAGATGAGATGTTTGATATCAAGTTAAATTTTTCTAGTAGAAATTTTCTTTGTTCTTCTGGCATGGATAATAATTCGTCTGCACTTATGGATGAAAGCGTAGAAAAAGGTATGTCTGTTGCTTGGAATAAATTAGATAATTCTTTCGTTGATAGTTCACTTAAAAAGAGGAATTTCAGGTCTTTATCTAGATCATTCACTTTTACTCTAGAGTTATGATTTTGACACTCAATTACTAGGATGGGTTTAATTGAAGCATTTGGTTTAGTCATATCTTTGTATAGTATAACAATTCCTTCTCCATTGTAACTGGTTTGGTATGGTTTCCCAAACTGAGTTATGTAAGATGATAAACTTACAAT
>JBKBIJ010000151.1:0-4646 GCA_046299455.1 Brevinematia bacterium
TTCTTAAGAAGAAGACTATTATATATGTGACATCTTAAAATAGTAATTATGTGTGACATTTCAAAATTGAAACCACACACAGCTTCGTAAATTTGAAAAAGTTTTCAAATTTTATTAATATAATATAACATTATTTACAAAGGAGAATTATTATGATTAATGAAGATGATGTTATAAATGCTCTCAAAGAGGTTATAGATCCTGATTTAGGTATAGATATTGTTAAGATGAACATGATCAGTGACGTAAAGGTGGATGAAAGTAATAAAACCATAAAATGTAATGTTGTTCTTACTACTCCTGCATGTCCTGCTAAATCCAAGATAGAAGAAGATGTAAAAAATGTTTTGAATGAAAGATTTGGTAAACATTACTCTATAGATGTGTTAATTAGAAGCGAAGTACGTAAATCTCCTGAAAATGCTCTTTATAGAAAACCAGCCAGCAGAATAATAAACATCGATAACATAAAAAATGTTAAGAACATAGTTTCCGTTTATAGTTGTAAGGGAGGTGTTGGTAAATCTACGGTTTCGGTTAACTTAGCATTATCTCTTGCTAAGTATGGCGCTAAAGTTGGGTTACTAGATCTAGACCTACATGGTCCTAATATACCTACAATGCTAGGACTAATTGGACAACCCAAAATAAGGAATTCTAAGATAATCCCTCCCGAAATCTATGGCATAAAAGTTATATCCACAGGATTACTCATTGACAATTCCTCTCCCATAATCTGGAGAGGGCCTATCCAAACAACTGCTGTCAAACAACTTTTTGAAGATGTCAATTGGGGAAATTTGGACTATCTTATTATAGATATGCCACCGGGAAGTGGCGATATACATATAACACTTTCTCAGAACATTCCTCTATCTGGAATATTAACTGTTTCAACACCTCAGCTAATTGCTATTATTGATACAATCAAAGGTGTAAATATGTTTGAGAAAATGGGAGTACCAATCTTAGGTATGATTCTAAACATGGCTTATTACGTATGTTCTCACTGCAATGAGAAAAACTACATATTCCCTAGAGTAAACTTAAACGACTATGATATTGGAAAATTAAATATACTAGGAGAAATACCTATCGACTACAGCATTGCAGAATTAAGTGATAAGGGTACACCAATAGTTATCGAAAAAGAAGATCATTACGTTTCAAAAATATTTATGGATATCGCTTCAAAACTTGCATCTTTGCTAAGTACTATCTCTGTAAAAAGTGAACTGTAAAAAAGCAAAAACATCCTTTGAAACAACTTATCTAGGGTTACACCTCCTTTATGTAATGAAAGACTCTCTACTCTTAATGGTATGGCAGTATATGCATTAGTAATTGAGAATGAAAATATAAATACATTTTTAACACAAACTAAATTACGAATTTGAAAAATATCATACAAATCAGATAAATTTTTTCAGTCCATGGAGGAGAGAAAATGGCCAAAATAGCATTTTTTGAAATCAAAGAAAAATGGGAAAAAAGCTTTTATCAGAAAGAACTAAAGGAACATAGTATTAAGTTCTTTAAACAACCTATACAAGAAGTGAAAAAAGATCTTTACTCTGATGCTGAAATAATATCAATATTTATCTATTCAAAAGTCTCAAACCAGATAATCGACAGTATCAAAAATTTAAAACTCATATCAACCAGATCGACAGGATTTGATCATATCGATTACAAGTATGCGAAAGGGAAAAATATCTACGTATCGAATGTACCTAACTATGGTGAAAATACGGTAGCAGAACATACATTTGCTCTAATACTTTCATTGTCGAGAAACATACACAAGACTTACGTAAGAACAATAAGAGGCGATTTCTCTATAGAAGGACTTAGAGGATTTGATCTAAGAGGTAAAAGAATAGGCGTAATAGGAACGGGTAAGATAGGATTACATGTAATAAAAATAGCTCTTGGGTTCGGAATGGAAGTAGTAGCTTATGACAAGTTTCCAAATACAGTTATGAGTAGCCTACTAGGATTTAAGTACCTTAGCTTTGACGAAGTTATAAGTACATCAGATATCATAACGTTACACATACCTTACTTCCCAGAAGTACATCATATCATAAACATAGACACGGTAAAGAAGATGAAGAAAGGTGTAATACTAATAAACACTTCAAGGGGGGCATTGATAGATAATAATGCTCTAATATACGGACTTAATAAAGGAATAATTGCAGGAGTAGGACTTGATGTAATAGAAGGAGAAGAAGAACTAATGAAAGAAGATAATCTAATAACTAACTCAACGGACTATAGTAAAGTTGTAAACCTCCTACAGAGTAATATATTGTTACATAGGGAAAACGTCGTATTTACACCTCACAATGCATTCAATAGTGTAGAATCGGTTAAAAGAATAGCCCAAACAACGGTAGACAATATAAATAGCTTTCTAAAAAATTCTCCTATTAATATAGTTAACAAATAACTAAAAAGTGTTTACGTACTTAGAGAATGTATCGAAATACTCGCCTTTATTCTTCATAAGCTCATCGTGGTTTCCTACTTCTATTATTTTACCGTTTTTTATCACAACAATCTTATCAGCCATAAGGACAGTAGAAAGTCTATGTGCTATTATTATCATTGTTTGCTTTCCCTTGATCCTTTTTAAGGATTCGTTGACATAGGACTCTGATAATGGATCAAGAGCAGAAGTAGGTTCATCTAATATAAGTATCTTTGGCTTCCTAACTAAAGCCCTAGCAAGAGCAATCCTTTGTTTTTCACCACCCGAAAGTCTACCTTCAGATAAAATAGTATCATACTTATTTGGAAGATTCTCTATAAACTCGTGAGCATTTGCTAAAATACTAGCCTCTACTATCTCTTCGAAAGAAAAGTTACCCCCAAAAGATATATTATCTTTTATAGAGCTAGAAAACAAAACAATATTCTGTGGAACTATTGAGAGATACTTTCTATACTCTTTCAAATTATAGCTCGTAATATCCCTTCCACCTACAAGTAACTTACCTTTGTCTGGCAAAATAAACCCCATAATAAGCGAAATCATTGTAGATTTACCACTGCCAGAAGGTCCAACTATTGCAACTGTTTCTTTATCCTCAATTTTCAAACATATGTTTTCTAGTGCAAAACTTTTACCATCATACGAGAATGAAACATTATCAAATACGATTCCACCATTCTCTAATACATTTATACCTCCATGCTCTTTCTCTTCTTCAGCAATCAAGAGTTTCTCTATTCTTTCCATAGCTGTTAACGTTCTCTGGAACAAAACAAACTGGCTTCCCAGAATAGCAATAGGTTGGGACATAAAAAATATAGCTGTTATGAAAGTAGCAAAATTTTCGTAAGATAAATTACCCGACTTTATTTCAAATGTACCAAGAAGAATAACTATAATCACAGCTAAAGCACCAAAAAAATCAGAAACAGGAACAGGTAAAACACCAAACTTAGTAAACTTTATCTGAGCATTAGTGTAATCTTGGCTATACTTAAGAAACTTATCTCTAAACACATCCTCAACTCCAAACCCCTTTATAGTCTCTATACCAGATATAGACTCACTCATCAGTGATGTAGCATCAGATATTCTATTCTGAATATCCTCAGAAACTTTCTTAGATAAGTTACCAATAACTATTACTATAATGAAAAGAGGTGAAATGAGTAGTATAGATAAAGTTAGTTTTAAACTAGTATAAACAAGTAAGACCAAACAACCTAAGATAATCAAAGGGTTCTTAACTAACTCCAGAACCCCAGTACTTATAAAGTTCTCAAGAACCTGAACATCATTAAGAATATTCGAAATAAATTCACCACCCCTCTTTTCTCTAAAAAGTATAGGTTTTATATTCGTAAGCTTTTTAAACATATCATTCCTTATGTTGAATACAACTTTTTGAGCAAGAACAATTATTGATAAAGATGAAAGATACTTTGATAACGACCATAAAACAACAAAAGGCAAACCTATTAATACAGTACTTAGTGTATTCTCTACGAATGCCTTTGGGTTAAATATGTTACCAATCAATTTACCTGCAAATACAGGTAAAATAACTGTAGCTATAGTGGTAACCAAAGTGAGAAAAATACTTAAGAATAGTAGAAACTTATGTTTTCTGATGTACTTAAGAAAAGTTTTCATTACTTAGATTCTATTTTCAGGATTAATTCTAGTAGCTATCCAAAGAGCTATAGAAGCACCCAAAAGTATTGCTATAAAGTTTATATTCGTACCTATAACCAAATAATTAACTATAGAGGTCAAGTAATAAAATCCCACCATTCCACCAAGTATACCAACAATAATACCACCCCAATACCTCATAAAAACGCTTTTTTTATACCATGATTCACCTATATAGTTCCAAAGCCATCCAAAAGCACCACTTATCGCAGTTACTATAACCAGATTTAACCAGAAATCCATATATCACCTCTTTCTCGTATATTTTAAATAATCAATCACACTTTATAAAACTTCGAAACATTAGACTCAATTTTAAATCTCTCAAGCAATACTGCAAAAACACCAACATGGACCCACAAATAGAACCTCAAAATATTCTGGTTAAATGCAAGAAGAACTAGTTCTACAATTAAACCACTTACTAATCCCCCAATAGCAACAAACCCTA
>JBKBIJ010000152.1:0-4444 GCA_046299455.1 Brevinematia bacterium
TATCTAAAAGGTCTTTAAGCTTTAAGACATGAAAATACGAAGCTTTTAGGATCTATATCCTTCATCCTGTACCCTACTATACATAAAAGAGATAGAAAATCAAACATACAACTGCATAAGACAAAATCAAAAAACATGCATCTTAGGAATAAAGGTATATTGGAGTGGATGGTAAAGCATCTAAGCATTGGAGGAATAGGAGTGAAAAGTAGATAAAGATACAACCAGGTATAGAGAGGTAAAGCTGAGTACAGGTTGTAGAGATAACGGATAAGAAGGTTCATTGTATCAAAGTTAAGAGTATGTTAAGGAAAGTTGGGAGTGTATATACATCCGATGGGTAAGAATCCTTTCGGGGAAAGTATAGACTAGGCTGGTTTACTCGTTAAGAATTTTTTTGTACTTACTTACGATATCTAAGTACTTTTCTCTGATGAATTTACCAATTACTTTCTTTTTTACAGAAAATTCGATAATTTCTTTCGGTTTATCGACTTTATATATCCTAGGTCTTTCTGCTTCTCTTTTCTCAAGTAATCCTTTTTCAAACATACCCTTCTGGTATTCTAGTAAGTTAAATTCAATATTTTTGGATTGTTCATAAGCAAGATTTAGTTTTCTCTCTTCTATTTTTCTCAACATATCTTCTAGCTTTTCCACTATATCTTTAGATCTGCTGTCTCCTGGGTTTTTGGATTGTAGTTCTCTAGCTTTGTTTATTGTATCTTCTAACAGTTTTTTTAGCTCATTAAGTTTTTCATTTCCGATTCCATTTTCTAACATTTCTTTTAGCATCTTTGATATTTGTCTGTACATTTCTAAGATCTCGCTTAAACTTGTGCTTTGCGGTTGAAGATTTATTCCCTCATTCATACTGTCAAGAAAATCAAGAAGTTTTGATATTACAAATGAAATCCTATTAACCATATTAGCAACACTTTGAGATATATTATGTGAAGTACCGCTAGAAACAGCATCTGTAAAGAAATTGAAATCGTTATCTATCTCATTAATATGGTAATTGATTTCTAGAAAGGCACTAGCAGTAGAAGGAATTAGAGAAAAGTTTTTGATAAAATTCCTCATTATTAGCCTAAATTCTTTGACATACCTTGAAACAATATCAAACTCTGATTTCATGTTATCTAGGTTTATGTTAGGATATATCATACCTTTTATGTCTATACTTTTTTTTGCTTCTGTTAGGGATATTTGGCACTTAAGGACGCCAAAGTATACATCCCAAAATTTATCTTTCTGTTTTTTTGAGATTTCAGAAATTCTTTTCATAGCTTCTTTGAAAACCTCAAAATCCAATTCTTCGAAAAACTTTACGATGTCCTCTTTTGAAAACTTTTTTTCTTTCAGAGATTTTTCAATGTTTTTTAGTTTCTCAACAAAACTACTCTTGAAATCCTCGCTCATCCTGTTAAATTCATCGTTTTTGAGCAAACTCTCAAGTTTGTCCTTGAGATTATCTTCGTTTAGGCTTTGATTGTTTAAGCTTAGATTTTCGATTTCCCTTAGGTTTGAAATCATTTTTAATATATCCCTAAACTCGTTTAATCTATTTATTTCCATCTCTAGCTCAGTTAGTACCTTTGAAACATCTTCAATCTTTTTTGAGACTTTAGAAGGATCGAAAGATTTTTCTTTGTAAAGCTTATCCATTATTTCTTTAAACTCTCTATCGTTTAGGATATTCTGAAGTTTTTCTGAAATTTGATTAAGTCTCTGAAATTCTTCGAACAGTCCTTTAGATCTATCTATGCTGTTGTATATGTCACTTAACTTTTCGGAAAACAGAGATAAGTTACTTGCACTGTTTTGAATATTCTTTAGTTCTTCTATTAGTCTCGGCACATTTAATTTATTTTTATTGAGGTCATATATAGTTTTTGCTAATTTTTCTCTTAGTTCTGAAACTAGATTTTTATTCTTGTCTAATTCTTCGTTAAAAATCCTTGATACTTCAGAAAATGTTGGTAGATATATTTTTCTAGTTCCAAATCCGATTCCTCCATAAATATCTTCTGCAATTACCTTTAGAACTAGGTTATCTCCTGGTAGGAGTTTAGATTTTAATGAATCTATTACAAACCTAAAGTCGTTATCATGAGAGGAAAATATTATTCCACCATTTTTGTTAAAAACATTTAACTTCTTAATACTTCCTGTGAGAGAATTACTAACAGTAACATCCATCCATAAATTTAATATTTTGTCTGTGTCATAAACGTCTCCTTCACCCTCTAGAACAAAGCTTGATAAAAATGTTAAATCTCTTTCTGGGTATTTTATATTGACAATAGGTATATCGTTTGTTATTATGTCGAATCTTACTGCATCGATTTTTATTTTTCTTCCGAAAACATCATAAAAAATTAAATCGAATTCAATAGGATTATTAGCAGTTAAGTTTATGACTATACTATTACTTTTAAAATTATATTTCCATTCTACGCTGGATTTCTTAGAAAAAGATATGTTTGAAACATTGTGGGAAAAATCAAAAAACATTAGTACCTTACTACCTCTTACTAGCTTGAGGAATGGTATGTAATCGTAATTCATAACTTCAAAGTTTTTGAAAAAAACTTTTAAATTTTGTTTCGTTATAATAAAGTTCGATAGATATTCTAAGTTTAGTCTTTTTACCCTTTTAATTATCCCATACTTCTTACAAAAAATGTCAACATTAGTTTGCAAAGTAAAAACCTCGATTTTAAGATTATCGTTGGTGTATGTCAGTGGTATGAGCTTATCTAGGTAAACAAAAAACTCTCCTTTAAACTGGGCTTTTAGTGTTAAGCTAAGAGGTATATCAGAAGATATAAAGCGATTGTGCTGTAAGTAAACTTTATTATTAATAAAATTGTAGAATTCTACTATTCCACTTAACTTGGTCTGAATCAAAAGAAGTAGATTTATACTTATAGCCAAAGATATTAAAAAGAATGTTAAATAAACCTTACTTGATAGTAGTTTTAGTTTCTCATGAAAGTCTTTAGAGTCAAAGTCTAGGTCAGATATTGAATGATCAACTAGGGTATCAACAAGAAATTTTCTTTTTGAGAATAAAGCTATCTCGATATTTCTATTAGTCAAGATAATATAACGTCTCAATATAATTATGATAGTTATTAAAATGAATGCTATGACAGAAAATATTATTAAAATCCAAATTATCGATGGTATTTTGGAATTAAAATCGAAGATTAGTAATAAGTTCGATAAAACTAAGATTGATAATACCAGAAACAAAATACAAATCAAAAAAAAATTAATGAATCCAAAGATTTTTAAGATCCTTAAACGTTTAGTTAACTTCACTTAATAAATATAAACAATAAAAAATGTTTAACTCAATTAGAGTTAATGAGATTTCAAAAATATTACTTTCACACTTATCAGAATACAAATACCACAGGAGAGACTGTATAAATAAAGCTTCTGTAAAGATGGATGAAAAGAAAAAAACTTATGAAATTGAATTTTTTAACACAAAATCAATCGAATGAAAAAAGAAAAAGGAAGGTTTTCAGAGATATTCAAAAAAATTGGATAGTTCCTCAAATGATTCTATAATTCAAAGAGAACTACCCCTAGAAGTTATAGAAATAAACCATAAGAAAACTTGCCTTAATACGATATTTCCTCTACCCTAACCTCCTTTATCTATTCGTTTACATATCTTTTGCTTTTAAAAAGTAGTATTGTTTCAAAATTTATATAAACTTCTAAGACTCTCACTTCAAGAAAATCCCCTTCTTAAGGGAAAGAATATTTCAAAAATATTAACTCCACTACTTAAATTTGAGATCGTTTCAAAAACCTAGACTATACCTTACTCTTGGTATCAACATCAAGAATAATAGCATAAATACGCTAAATCCATAAAAAATCTTAGATCCATTTCTCCAAAAAATTACTTCTCTTTAGACGTTACAAAACATGAATACTAAAATAAACACTATAAAACAACTTACCCAAATAGATCCTAGGAAGGATATTTGAAAAAAGAAATTCAGGAAACAATTGGATCTTTGACATAGCAAAGGTGTTAGATAAATATATCTAAGCACTATGATAACACCTTACTCAAAAGAAACTACCTTTGCTCAGAAATTATAGAACAAAAGTAACAATTCTCCAAATAATCTTGTAAGGAGTAATGAGAGCAAAGAAATTGAATTTTTGACACAACATCGTCTTATAAATTAGCTAGTTAATATTCTTCTTACCTTGAAATAATATAATGTTTTAAGAATGTTACTTCGATTTAAAGGTGTTAAGAAATATCACTAAGAAATTCTATAACTACTTAAAAAAAGTCACATCGCTAAAAAATATTATACTTAAAAACCATTACAAGAGCACCTATATATACTTCTTCTAAAGGTCTTTAAAATATCTTTTTTACTTGGAAATTTTTAATACTACT
>JBKBIJ010000153.1:0-4385 GCA_046299455.1 Brevinematia bacterium
GGGTTTAGGTTAAGAGAAGAGGGTGTGTTTTATAGGATTAAGAGGTTGTTTGGTAGTTATAAGAATAGTAGGCTGGGATGAGATGGGTAGGTTTGGGTTATTGGTTTGGTGTAAGGTGTTGAGTATTATGGATATGTTATATGTGGTTAAGAGTTATGGTGTTAAAGTTGTAGGTTAGTAAGATTGTGGGTGGAATTTGTTTTTTTGAATATCTTTTTATCAATGCAAAAGAAAAGTAACAATTGCCCAAAATAAGTTATAAGGAGTAATGCAAGAAAGAGAACCCAAAAGATGGAACACAAATACCATAAGAGAACTTGTTTGAGCAAGTTATAAGAGAAAGCAGGAGGAAAAGATACCATGGTTAATATAACTAAAGAGGAAAGTACAGCACATTTCTACACATCTTCGCTAAAAAACTTGACATACATAAAAGCATTTGATTATATTACCTAAAGTGAGAGTAGGAATATACATTACTTCAAAAAAATATTCTCCTAGATGGACTAAGTTTTACGCTATATCAGTTATAATAAACGTAACGATATTGCTACTTCTATTTATAAACTTTTCCAAAAACCCAATTGAGTTTAAAACTAAAGAAGTAAAAATAAACTTAGTAAGTCAAAATCGTATTCAAGAGAAAGATACAACTTTTGTCAAACCCCAACCAAAAATTAAAAACAGTTTATCAAAGCAAGAAGCAGATAGACTTATATTTGAAATTATCTCACCTAAAATTTCACCTAAAATTTCAGAATCCAGTGAAAATATACTAGCTGAACCACAATACAAATCACCTAAAATTTCAGAATACGATAGAGATATCCAAGAAAATCTCCCAAACACTACCAAAGCTAAAACATCCTCTTCTCTTGCAAAAGGCAAAGTCAAAGATGAAGAAATCTCAGACAGAGAAACTCTAACCACTCCAAGTACATTAATACCACCATCAAAACAATCATCAACAGAAGAAATAACTAGTAATATTAAGTGGATAAAAGGAGGTCCTAGGAAAGTTATAGAATGGTACCAACCAGAAATACCACCAAACATACTAAAAAAAGAAACAAAAATACTAATAACATTTCACATAGAACCATCTGGTTTCGTATCGAGAGTAGAAATAATTGAAACATCCGGAGAACCTAAAATAGATGAAGCAATACTAAAAACAATGAGGAAAATAAGATTCAACACAACAAGCTACACAACAATAGCAAGTGTATCAATAACAATCATACCAAAATAGATTCTATATCATTCTTTATTTTCCCAAAACTAACCTTCACATTCTCTAAGCTTTGAGATACAATTTCTGTAATACTAGTAATAGACGAAACAGCACTAATCAAGTTGTTTATATTGTCTCCTATCGTATTCACTATACTTAAAGCCTCCTCGAATACGTAGAACTTACCAAAAAACTCTTCTTTATCAATACCTAAGATAGTAGAAAAATCCTTGAAAAATCCTAAACTCTTCTTAACTTCATTCATAATATCATCAAAATATAAACTACTATCTAACAACTCGAGTTTCTTCTTAACCCCAAGAGAAGAATTAAAAACATAATCAGACAAAGATAGAAAACCATAAATTTCCTTTTCCAAATCAAGAATTTTACCAGCTAGCGACATATTTCTATTTATAGTTTTACCGATCTCTTGTTTAAAAGCATTTGCATATTCTAAACTTTCATAAGAACTAGATTTAATTACCCTAAAAGAATCATTAATCACTGCCAAGTCTTTAGACATGATTTCTCCTTCAACACTAACTTCAAAAACGAACAGAATACCATCAATCAAAGACGATATCTTATCCAAAATGAAAATAAAAACATCAGTAGAATTTCGAAAATACTCTCTAATACCTTTTGTATATTGTATCAAAGATAATATTTCATCTGAGAGATTTTTAAAAAATTCTATTCTAGCTTGAACCTGGTTATACACCCCTCCTAAAACAATATTAAAATCGTTAAGTTTTTCCTGGCATCTAGATATTTCATCAAGAAAATTCTCTAACTCACTTACTAAATAACTTAAAGATCCAAAACAATCATCAAAACTTACTTTCATACTTTCAATATCTTCTTTAAAATTATCAATCATATCACCAACATATCGAAAATAGTTGTAAAACCTTTTCATATCGCTCTCAAGTGAAAATACCAACTTTTTGTTTAAGTTCTCATAAGACTTTATTTTATCCCAAAAACTGGAAAACTTATCAATCACAATAGCAACATCAAAAATTCTATCCTTTGCTTTATCTTCAGATAGAAATAATAAAACATAGATATCCGCAAAAATACGCAACCCTAAAAACAATACATAAAAAGAAATCAAAAATACAAACAGAGAACTCACAACAACTAATCCATAAAAAACAAAAATGCCAAACAAAACTACTGAAATAGATAAAACCAAAAGTGCTAAGCCAAACTCGTAACTTCTTTTCTTATCCCCAACACTAAGCAACAGATAGTACAAGACAGAAATAAAAACTATAAATATTATAATCATTAAAACTTTGTCCCTAAAAACAAAAGGAGAAAACAAGAAAATAAACAAAAAAACAAAAATATACCTATATACACCACTAAATCTACTTAGAATTAAACTTCCTGAAAGAAAATACAAACTAGCCATCCATAGAGACAATAAAATATCATCTTGAAATTTTATAACTTCAAAAAAACTTAACATTGCAACAACAGAAAAAACTAAAATAGTAAATTGCAAAAATATCAAACTAAACAAATAATATCGATCAACATCCAATAAGAAAAGCTTACTCAGCAAGAAGACTAAGAATACAAAAATACCAAGAGACAGCGTAGAATTCACTATAAAAAGTATACTTTCTAAAGGATACCTAAAAAACAAATCCATAAACCAAGGATAAAAAAAATACCAATTATTTTTCAATGTTTCTTAAAGGCTTAATAAAAATTCATGCAAAATATTAATAATTTTTCTGATTATTATCTTAATTTTGTATTCTATTTCCGCTTTTGTGCAAAAAATGAAAATTAGCTATATCCAACAATATCAAAAATCTAACTTTTTCCTAGGCTTTTTCCCCTAACCCACTCTTCCTAAATCCCATCCAGATAAAACCTTCTTATGGTATTCCCTCTCTCTCATCTTCCTAGAAAAATGGTACTCTATTTAGGTGAATCCCCTCAAGAGTAGTTAATAAATTTAGGATACCTATCAGTCATTAAAACTTATTAAGTTAGATATTCTTATTATGGTAATTATAATTTTTAAAGGAATGTAATTTACTAAAAAAACAGGCTTTATTCCAAGGAGTTAAAAGAATTTCTTAGTAACATTTTTTACATATTCACATTTAAACAAGAAAGTATTCTTGAAATCTTGGGTTCTTTCCTAAAGATTATTTTAACAATTGTTCTTTGTGATAATTTTGGTTCATCACTTCTAAACAACGGTAGTTTCTTCAAACAAAAGACACTTTTAAGAGGATATATAATAATAAGAAAGTTATCATCATAACTTAAAAGATAAGGTTACTTTGAAAATCCAGATTTTTTGGATTTATTTTTCTTTCGTATTTAGTTACAAGTTATTTGTAGAATTGTCACTATAGTGCTTCTTATTTAATTTTCTTAGAAAGGTGACTTACCTAAATTGCAGACTCTTTTTAATATTTTATCTAATTTCTTAGAATATTCAAGCACTTTTAATTAGTAGAGTAAGATTTTTGAGACATTCTCACTTACTTAGGAAAATGTTCTTATTATTGTACTTCTAAGGGAAAGGTAATTTCTTTAAGCTACGGAATCTTTTTAAGTAGTCATCTAATTTATTAGATTCGAAAATCTTTAAGTAGGAATAATATTCTTGTACATTCTTACTATAGATTATTCATATAGATTCTCTTAGGGTATACTTGTCAGAGCAACTTCTAAAAAGATGGTTTCTCGGAGTTGATGATCCTATTTTAATGGAGAATATGCTTCTTAAGTATATTTTTGAAAACCCTTAGAAATGGGTCTTTGATATATGATTTTATGTGAGAGTTTTTGGAAAGCTTTGATATTCTTATATCAGAAGTTAATCAGTAGAAGAATATAATTTCTCTAACTTATTGACCTATAGTCCTTATCCAATTCTATGAGCCAAAGCCTTGAAAGGTAAAAGATATACTGGCTTTTAAAGACTCACCTAATCCTTAGGTATATATTTTTGAACAATTTAGTAGGAAAAGTGATATTTAATTTCTTTTCTAGAATAGAATAATTTGTAACTAAAGGAAAAAACAATGTACATCCTCTATTCATGTCCACTATGATCACTTCTGTACTTCTTATCATACTCTGTAGTATACTTATCAGGATCTTTTCTAAATTC
>JBKBIJ010000154.1:0-4350 GCA_046299455.1 Brevinematia bacterium
GGTATTTTCGAATGATATTAAATGGTAAGAAAAGTTAATAAAATAATCGAATCTTTTGAAATATTCCTTGAAATTTGATATATTTAAATATTAATGAAGAATCTAGCTGAAGGAAGTATTCTAAAAAACCTTTTCATATTTTCGCTACCGATGATAATATCAGACTTTATCCAAGGTTCTGTTAGCTTAATCGATTTATTTTACATAGGCAATATAATAGGATACCAAGGAATATCGTCAATATCAATAGTAATACCTATAGTATTCTTATTATTTTCAATACTGATAGGAATAGGTGTAAGTACAAACGTTTTAGTAGCTCAAGCATTTGGAGCTGGAAACGAAAAAACATTAACATCGGTAATATCAAATTCATTAACAATGACGGTAATTACTTCTATAATACTATCATTAATAGGATTTATAACATCAACGCCAGTTCTTATTCTGCTAAATGTTCCAAAAACAATATTCAAAGATGCATTAACTTACCTACAAATATATACTCTAAGTATACCAATAACAGCATTGTTAAACTATTTTATGGCATTAACAAGAGCAGTTGGTAACTCAAAACTTTCGCTATATTCATCATTAGTACTTTTGGTTAGTAAGATTGTTCTAACACCTTTATTTATAGGTGGGTTTTATATAATACCTCCCTTAGGAATACCTGGTTCTATAATATCAACAGTAGCTATAGAATTACTAATAACATTAGGTATTGTGTTATACATAACAAGAAAATACGCTACCATAAAGAAAGGACTAAGATTTTCAATAGACAGAAATATGATACCAAAGTTCATAGGAATAGGCTTTCCAGCTTCCTTACAGATGATAATAATATCTACATCTGCAACAATTCTAATGAGATTTATATCGGAATTTGGAGAAAAAGCCATAGCGGTATTTGGAATAGGTAATAGAATAGATCAATTTGCATTTCTACCTGCTTTGTCTCTAGGAATGGCATTAACAACAATATCTTCACAAAATCTAAGTGCAAATAGGCAAGATAGATTAGAAGAGTTTTTAAAATGGTCAGTAATATTGTCAACGACAATATCAATAACTATTGTCATTATCGCAAATACCTTTTCAAAAGACATATTCTTTTTCTTCAGTAAGAACGAAGAAATAACAACAATGGGAGTAGACTACATAAAAATAATGAGTCTATCATATTTAATTATGGGATTAGTTTTCTCGATGCAAGGGATAATAAGAGGAGCAGGAGATACATTCGCAATACTTGGCATAAAAATTTTCTCAATGGTTATTTTAAGAATTCCTATTTCATACATCTTAGCATTCTCAATACTCAAATCACCCAACGGAATATGGCTATCGTTTCCGATAATGATGGTATTCGAAACAATTGTAAGTTGGCTATATCTAAAATCAGAAAATTGGAAGAAAAAACTAGTATTCAGAAAACCTACACAATAGAATCATTGAAATAAAAACTCTTGAAATAAAGATAGATTTATATTAATAATAATTCAGAAAGATGGACAATAATAAAACGAAGTATGACATATTAATAGATTTTCTTAAACCTGGAATGGTTTTAGCAGGTGATCTTTTTTCCAAAGAAGGCATATTTCTATATCCAGCTAAGAAACCAATAACACAAAAATTTATAGACCAAATAAAATCACAAGGAATAAAAGAACTATATTATACGAAAGAAGTGAGTAAAGACCTATCGGAAATTCACCCTCCAATGTTCTCAGAAGAAGTAAAACAAAATGCCAGAGAAGTAATAGAAAACGTACTAAACCAAGTAAAAGAAGATAAAAAAATAGAAATACAGGAAGTAAAAGAAATAATAGAACGACTATTTAGAGAAATGATACAGAAGCTAGGCAAAGCAGTTATAAACCTATCTATTGTGAAAAACTACGACGATTACACTTATATACATTCATTGAACGTAACTACACTATCGATGTTTTTTGCGAAGTTTTTAGGAGCAAGCGACTTTGTTATAAAAGAAATAGGAACAGGAGCATTATTACATGACGTAGGGAAAGTAAAAATACCAACATCAATACTATACAAACCGGGAGAATTAACAGAGGAAGAGTTAGCAGTAATAAAAAAGCATCCAATAATAGGGTATTTCGCAATAAAAGACGAGCCTACCGTTAGCACTTACGCAAAAAAAATAGTATTATTCCATCACGAAAGATACGATGGCAACGGATATCCATTAGGTGTAAAGTTCGACAGAATTGGTAGGTACCCACAAATAGTAAGTTTGTCTGACATTTTTGATGCTCTAACTTCCGAAAGACCATACAAAAAAGGTATGACAATATCTCAAGCACTTGACTTTATAATGAAGAAATCTGGGGCATACTTTGAACCACTTATAGCCCAGAGGTTTATAATGGAAATGTCTAAATTATATGGGCTACCATCACCTTATGCAATAGGAAGTTTTGTATTACTCAATACTGGAGAAAAAGGAGTAATAATTCAAAAAGACTCTGAATACTCAATGAAACCGACAGTGTTAATCATCGAAAACTCCATAGGAAGGGTAACTAGTAAAATAAAATTAAACTTACAACTAGATCCACACCGATACATTATAAGAGTTATAACAGAACTAGACGAAATAGACAGACTAAAGATTCTACTAATGTAGAAGGGGAAGCATATATACATATAGCTCCCCCTTAAAAGTAGGTGGTGCGGTACCTACTATCTCTTCAGATTAAGTATTTCCTGTAACATCTGATCTGTTGTGGTTATAGTTCTTGAATTTGCTTGAAACCCTCTCTGTGTAACGATCATATCAACAAAAGCATCTGAAAGATCAACATTGGACATTTCAAGTGCCCCAGAATATATCTTTCCTTTCCCCTTAATCTCAGCTGGACTTATATCCGCAAGACCTGAGTTCATCGTTTCTATATACAAGTTTTCACCAACTTTCTCTAATCCCTGAGGATTAGTAAACCCAGCTAAGGCAATCTGGCCAAGAGGTTCCTGTAATCCGTTAGTAAATACTCCTATTATTGTACCAGAACTATCTATCTTAAAACTCTCAAGATATCCCATAGCATGACCATCTTGATCATAAACTGAAGCAGTCGATGGTGAAGAAAATTGGGTAATGCTATTTTCAATTGTCCCTGCAACACCTAATTCAAGCTTCAGAGTCTGCCTAGTACCATCCGGAAGAACAAAACTTACGTTTGCCATAAGTGTACCATTGTCCAAAACTGTAGGATTTACACTATTGTCAGATACACTTTTCAACGTGCCTTTGTTATCGAAAGTAATAATAAACTGATTGCTATTATCAACTTTCTCTTCACCAACACTAACAACAACACCACTTGCATTTTCAACATTAACAGTAGCAACCCATGTATTCAAATCTGTCCTAACAAAATCCACAAACATTCTATACCTATTACCATAAGAATCAAATATATCAACACTGGTTTTATGTGTATATTTCTCTCTATCAAGTAAGCTGGATTCTGGTGTAAGTATAGGTGTCCTACCATCAAGATTAGATCTATACTTTACAATCGTAGTCGCCGCTGCAGGACTCTTAGCCCCCCTAGGTATAACTAAATCTTCTATCTGACCTGAAGGATTTATTATTATTTCACCAGTTTCTAGTTTTTGTGCTTTCCATCCTTGTACCTTAAACCCACTTGAGTTAACTAGTGTACCATCCTTATCTATGTAAAAATTTCCAGCTCTTGAATAAAAAAGCTGATCACCTTTCTTCAAAACAAAAAATCCCTCCCCAGCAATTGCCAAATCTGTATTAATGCCAGTAGTCTGAATACTACCCTGAGTCATAATTTTGTCAATACTGGCAACAGTCATACCTAAACCAACTTGTTTTGAATTAATACCTCCTCTCTCATCAGTAGGCTTAGCAGCAGCTTCCATAAGTTGAGAGATAATATCCTGAAACGTAACCCTCTCCCTCTTGAAACCATAAGTATTAACGTTAGAAATATTGTTACCTAAAACATCCATTCTAACCTGATGGTTAACCAACCCAGATACACCAGAATACAAAGATCTCATCATACATCCAATCCCTCTATGATTAACTTTCGGAAACACAAAAAAGTTCTTAAGAATAATTTTTTCTTAGTAGAAAATCTCCTCATCAACAAGAATATTATCAATTTCCAAAAAAACATCGTGTTGAATATCAACAATCACAGAATTTTCCTTCAAATGTTTCAATTTGGTAGTTCCCACCAAAGCAGTAGAAACAATATCATGCCTCAAAACCCACGCCAAAGCAAGTTGGGAAGGCAAAACCCCTATCCTACCGGAAATCTCAACAATCTTTTTAGCTCT
>JBKBIJ010000155.1:0-4253 GCA_046299455.1 Brevinematia bacterium
TACTTTTTGCAAGCGTAACTCTCATAAACGGATGGTGGGTAATGAGTATCATAGGTATGTCTATAATATTATCTCTTATCATTTGGAGATTACCATTGGAAGAAAAATATCTCGAAGAAAAGTTTGGAAAAGAGTACATAGAATATGTCGAAAAAACACCACGATTCTTCCCAAAAATACCCAAGTTTATGATTCAATACAAAAAATCCAAATCATAAGATTTTACAACAAAAACTACTGGTATATTTCCAACCCCTTTCCTTTTTAAGGCGAAGGAATTTCAAAAAATATTACTTTCCTATCTAAGAGTTTTTAAAGGTGTAACTAAGAGATTGTATAACCCTTTAAGAACTCTTCTTGTTCAGAAAACAAACTTTAGAAATTACATACAAAAAAAGTAATAATTCTCTAAATAATCTATAAAGATGAACATGAAAAAGAGCTAAAGAAATTGGATTTATGATCATAAATTTCCCTTGTATCATATAGATAGTAAAACAATATTTTTAAGTACTTTCAGTTTTTGCTTGAAAAACTAGGATATAAGTTTTGATAATACATAAAATCACTATGGTTGATATTTCAAAGATAAGAAATTTCTCAATAATAGCACATATAGATCATGGCAAATCCACATTGGCTGATAGGCTTTTAGAGATAGGTGGTATAAAAGAAAAAAGTAATGATGATACTCCTGCTCTTGATTTTATGCCTGTTGAGAGAGAACATGGTATCACCGTAAAAGCACAATCTGCAACATTCGAGTACAAGTCTAAAAATGGTGAAAAGTACATATTTAACTTAATAGACACACCAGGACATGTAGATTTTAACTTTGAAGTTAAAAGATCACTTAAAGCATGTGAAGGTGTTCTACTACTTGTTGATGCTACTCAAGGTGTTCAAGCCCAAACATTAACAAATTTCCTACTAGCATTCGAAGAAGGGTTAGAAATAATACCTGTTATCAACAAAATAGATCTACCAAGTGCAAATATCGAAGAAACTAAGAAAGAAATAGAAAAAGAGCTAGGTTTATCTTCAAGCGACGCCATTCTAATAAGTGCAAAAGAAGGGATAGGTATAGAATCATTAATGGAAGCTATAGTACAAAGAATTCCTCATCCAAAAGGCGATGTAAATGCACCTCTAAAAGCATTAGTATTTGATTCGTTCTATGACAATTACAAGGGAGTAGTAGCTAAAGTAAGAATTTTTGATGGTGTTGTTAAACCTGGTGACGAGATACTATTCATGGGTGGACAAAAACAATACAAAGTCGAAGAAGTTGGTATAATGGCAATAGAACTAATAAAAAAAGATATGTTATCTGCAGGAGAAGTTGGATATTTAATAGGTAATATAAAATCTATTTCTGATTTTACCGTTGGTGATACAATAACATTATCCAATAACCCCACATCATTACCACTACCAGGCTATAGAGAACCAAAACCAATGGTTTATGCTTGTATATTCCCTACTCAAAACGAAGATTTTAATGACCTAAAGGAAGTAATGTATAAACTCAAGTTAACAGATGCATCAATAACTTTTGAACCTATAAACTCATCTTCGATGGGGATGGGATTTAAATGCGGATTTTTGGGATTACTACATATGCAGATAGTCATGGAAAGACTAGAAACAGAATTCAATATATCAGTTATCAGCACAATACCAACAGTCAAGTACAAAATAAACCTCAAAAACAATGAAACAGTTTTTATAGAAAATCCAATGGAATTACCTGAAATAACAAAGATAAACTCTATTGAAGAACCTTATGCAGTAGTAAGTATAATAACACCAGAAGAATATATAGGAAACATTATGGAAATACTAAACAGTAGAAGAGGTGAACAAAAAAGTATACACTATTTAGATTCAAAAAGAGTTGAAATTAAGTATGATATGCCTTTATCGGAAGTTATATATGGATTCTTTGACAAACTAAAGAGTGTAACCTCAGGTTATGCATCAATGGACTATGAATTTATAGGTTACAGGAAATCAGATATCTTGAAATTAGACATACTTGTTAATGGCAAACCAGTAGACGCTCTTTCATTTTTAGTACATAAAGACCAAGCACAACAAAAAGGTAGAGAACTCGTTAAAAAATTACAAAAACTCATACCCAAACATTTATTTCCAATAGCTATACAAGCTGCTGTCGGGGGGAAAATAATAGCTAGAGAAGATATAAGTCCTCTCAGAAAAGATGTTACAGCAAAATGTTATGGTGGTGACGTCACAAGAAAGAGAAAATTACTAGAAAAACAAAAAGAAGGCAAAAAGAAACTAAAAATGATAGGAAACGTAAGTATACCCCAAGAAGCATTCTTAGAGATTATGAAAATATCTCAGTAAGAAAATCTCTTAGATATATACTTTTCCAAAGCCTTCACAACCTTAGAGTCATACAATGTTCCCGAATGTTTCTTTATAAACTCTAAAGCCCTCTTAATACTATATCTTTTACAATCTCTACCATTTATTAACCTCTCAAATTTATCCGCAACAGCCACTATCTTTGCCGGTAAAGGTATAAATTCTCCCTTTAACCCCTCAGGCCCACTACCGTCAACAAACTCATGGTGATACAAAACAACAGGTAAATACTTTATAAATATGTTGCTCTTTTCCAACAAATCCTTACCTATAAATATATGCTTGATTATATCTTGGTTTTCTTCATAAGATAATTCTGTAGACAATTTTCTATGATCTACTCCCAAAAAACCTATATCGTGAATCATTGCACTTTCCTTAACCAGATTCAAAACTTTTTCGTCTAACATAAGCTCCATCGATATCCCCTCAGCAATAGTAGACACATTCAAAGAATGGTTTTTCCTAGAGGTATAACGAGACTCTATTTTATTTATCATCAAAAACAAAAAATCCCTAAACTTATTCACCTGTGTTTCTTTGAGTACATCTACCACCTCACCTACACTTTTCAAGGACTTGGAAGTCAAAACATATTCCTTAGCAGTGACATATATAGAGCTTATACCATAAAATACAAAAGAAAACAAAATACCCAAAACGTGATATTCAATAAATATCAGTAAAAAAATCATCGATAAAATATTATTAAAAAACAAAATCGGCACTCTCTTTTTAATTAGCCAAAAAAGACCTACAAGAAGATTAGCTAACACAAGAAACATCAGATAAAATAATCTATCCGACAAACCCAAAAATACTAAAATTAGCAAAACAAAAGTTATCACTAGAATAACCAAATAGTACACCAAATACCTACCCTTAATATAGTACAATATATCTAGCATCTTAACCTCGATAACAAACTTAAGAAGATAAACTAGCAATGCTAGAGGATAAATAAATAACGTAGATTTAAGAAAAAATATAGCTAAAATTCCAACAATATACACCAAAGATGCCAAAGATCCATAAACAGAGATCACCTTCATCCTAATAGATCTTATCAGAAATAGAAGAATCAACAACACTGATAAATAAACTAAAGTGCCTGATAAAAGAGATAAGAACAAATAGTAAGTAAACTTTTCATACCAAATCATCTTTTTCAACAATCCTCATGAATGTATCGAAGTCGCTTTGAGAAAAAAATACGAGCCTGATTTGCTTCAGTTTAGATTTCTTTGAATAATCTTTAAGAACTCTGTAAACTACCTTAGCTGCCTCTTCTTTAGGGTATCCATAAGCACCTGTGGATATAGAAGGGAAAGCTATAGTCTGACAACCTAACTCTTCGGCAAGTTTTATACTATTTACGTAGGCATCTTGAAGAAGTTTCTCCTCACTATTATTACCGCCAAACCATACTGGGCCAACTGTATGTATAACATACTTAGCCTTCAAATTACCCGCATTTGTCGAAACCGCTTTTCCTACTGGTAATCCATCAGGATAAATGCTCTGCCTTATTTTTTTACACTCTTCAAGTATCGAAGGTCCACCTTTTCTATGTATAGCCCCATCAACCCCTCCACCACCCATAAGCGAAGGATTAGCAGCATTAACTATTGCATCAACCTCCTCATCTGTTATATCACCAACTTTCACTAATACAAACCCCTCCAAAATCTCTTTCTCCATACAAGGGATTATTAAACTTATCGAATATAAAATTCAACTACCTTAAACCTAATACTTCCAAACAGAACTTACGCAATTCCTAAGCCCCCAATACCACGAAACTATATGGCTTTGGTGCGGCGTTGATTCATAAAAAGATAGTCAAAACAAACTTCACC
>JBKBIJ010000156.1:0-4158 GCA_046299455.1 Brevinematia bacterium
TTATCAAAGTATATTATAGAACCTTCATTATACTTCTTCACAACCGGCATAACCTTAACTAATTATATAACCTTAATCTAAACTAAATCAATAAAATAATAAATTTCCAAAAAAACTACCTATAGTACCTTAAAATTAACTAACCCTTTTTGTAATTTATGAATATCACCTTTCTCCAAAAATCAATTCCAGGGATTTTTGAACTTCCCTATACGATAATATCTTAATTCTAGTAATATGGTATTTCTGATCTATAACTCCTAAAGAATGGTATTTTCCTGAAATGATAGGTCTTTTTTAGGGAGTTATAGAATTTCTTAGCGATATTTTTTACATTCTTTAAACAAGAGTTGTAACTAAAAAATCCAATTTCTTCATGAATATCTTTTTTCAATTATCTTCCTAGAAGCTATTCGGGTAAGTTATTTTAGTATTCCGTAACGCCTAAAGAAAATTAGTTTCTTGAAATAATGGGGCTAAGAGCCTTTTTATCAATTTGACATATTCACATAGAAACTTTTCTTGTTGATAGGAAGGGTATAGGTATAGAATAAATTTTTAATAGGTTATCTAACTTTCTAGATGGATTTCTGAACACTTTTAGGTAGAAAAAGTGCGTTTTTGAAGAGTTTTTATCTTCTTTTCTCTAGTGACTCTTTAGAACTCTTTTGGTAAATTAGTATTTCTAAATTCTAAAAGAAAAATAGTTTATTTGAGCCACAAGCCCTTTTTAAGGGACTATAACAATTTCTTAGACATTATTTCGAATATCTTTTAAAAAATAAATTAGTACCACATCCTAATCAGATAAGTTTTATTATGGTACTTTTGCTAGAATAACTTCTAAATACTAAAAATCTCACTTACAACTTACTTAAGCAGCTGCTCTCATAAAGCTATGTTAAGAATCTAATCTCTTAAATTTTATTTCCTTCTCTTACCCCTTCCTAAAATTTACTCAGATAAATTCTTTCAATGGTATTCATGCCCCATAACTTCTAAAAAATGTTAGTTTCTTGTAGTGATAGATTTAGAAATTACATCAATGCTTATATCACCAAAAAATTACATACTGTACTTAATACAACTTAAAGAGACTTCAACCTTAACAAAAGAAGAAATACAGAGCCCTTAGTTTTCGCCTTTAGGAAAAGTAGCAAAGGAAATACCATTCTCAAGAAGTTATGAAAACATAAGTATTACAGGAGAGTTTATCTGAAAATGTTCAAATTATTGAATGCTAGTGTTACTTCATTTATGATTAAGTCATGAAGTTTTTTGCAAAAAAGTATAATTTTAATCCCAAAAGTAGGATTTTTATTGCGGGACTATCGAGTATTCTCTTCTTATTTATAATCTTAGGTATACATTTTTCCTTGTTAGTCAACGCCATCGAAAACTTCAAAACGGAATCACTCATTAGCATCACAATGAATATATCAAAGCTAGTATACGAAAAATTTGGAAGCAATATAGAAACAGCTACCGAAAAAAAATCTTGGCTCTCTTTTTTTGACGAGAATGAAGAGAATCTAAGTTTTGGCTTATTTGAAAGTGAAACTAAAAAAAACGTTAGCAAAAAAGAGAAAACAGATAAAACCAAAGAAAGCGAAAACAAATTAAGAGATTTTTCTTATGTTTTAGGTAGCGTCATATCAAACTATGGTAATCCTAAAAGCTACGAAGACATTGCTTTAAAGAATCTGTATAGCATCGAAGTTATAGTTGGAGAGAAACTTGTCGCTTCTTCTGACATTTCCTCTCTAGAAGGTCAGATAATTAATATTAATAATTTATTTAGAGTAAAAAAGGATTCTATTGAGAACAATTTTGTAGTTGAGGAAAGAAAACCAGGATTTTTCGCAGGATATGACAAAGTAACAAAAGCATTCACTTTCAAAGATAGCGATATTACCGTAGGAGTAAGCTATATTGAAAAACCACCTATCGTTCCTATTAGCTCTTTATTGATTTTTTTATTTTTTGCTATAATAATTTCCTTAATATTTTTACCTTTGGCATTCATTCCAGAAAAGTATAGAATTTATAGCGGAATTATTGTTATCATCCTTATTTCTATAATTGTTTATAACTTCTATTCTAATTCTATCAACATCTTAATAAAAACTAATGCTGAATTTTCTAAAAAGTTCTCGGAAGAACTGTTTTCACTACTTACTAGCAATAATTTAAGTTTAGAAAAAGGTGAATTCTTAGAGAGTATATCACAACCCGTAGGAGATATAAAAACAATCAAAATTATAGATAACGGCACCGAAACAATAATAGACAATAAATCCATTGAGTATTACCTAGGTATATTCAGAGGTGTGTTCACAGGATTTTTTGTCTTTGCTCTTTTAAGTAGTGTTGGAATATTTTACTACTTTTCAAGAGGTGGCCTTGAAAAATGGTTAAATGCTTTTTATAACTACAGTATTGTTTACATTTTCATTCTAATTGCTTTAACTTTGGTTATCGTACTGATTGGTATACCCTTTTTCTTCACAATAATAATGAGTTTTACGTCTCTCTCGAGATATCTATCAGATCTTAATTTAGCTAGACAGTTCGTTGGGTTATCCAACTACTCAGACATCCTAAACTTCAACCACATACTAGCAAGGATAGGTTTTGATTGGGCTCAAGAAGCTTTAGAGAAATCCCAATTCTTTGTTAGAAATTTCGGCAGCTTCTACGACGTACTCGTTAATACGTTCCTATATACTTTTATATCTGTTATTCTACAGCTAGTTTTAGGTATAACATTTGCTGTTATTTTAAACGATAACAAAGTTAAGTTCAGAGGGGTTTACCAAGTCTTATTGATTATACCATGGGTTATACCTACTTACATTAGTGCTCTACTGTGGAGAGAAGCTCTAGGCCAATATGGAGTTTTCAAGCAATTCTTTGACACCATTGGACTGACAGGATTTGACATTAGTGCCAGTAGCATAACTTATTTTCTATCAATATGTTTCGTTAGTGCTTGGTATGCTTTCCCCTTTATAATGATTGTAGCATTAAGCGGATTACAAGGAATTTCAGAATCGGTAAAAGACGCAGCTCTAATAGATGGTGCTGGTTGGTTTACTAGGTTATTCTCCATATACTTACCACTTATAAGACCTACGTTACTTCCATCAGTTATACTGTCATCCATATGGACTTTTAATAACTTCAACATAGTATACCTATTTACTCGTGGTGACGACAGATATGACATATTAATAACAAGGATATACGATTTTGTTTCAAGACCCGACTTAAGAGTATTTACTTATGGTTATGCTTCTGCTTACTCGGTTCTTGTTTTTGCTATTTTGTTAATTTACATACTAGCTTTTGCTAGAATCACAAGACTTACCGAAAAAACCTATTAGCGAGGTAAATCATGAAAAGAATAAGTTACCTTTTCATACAAATATTTTTAATTATCTCGATTATTGTTCTTCTATTACCCGTTCTATGGATAATCATTATATCTTTTTACTCAAGAGACATTATTAGGTTTATATTCTCTGAGATACTTAAAGGTAATTTCCATTTAGGAAATTTAACATTATCAAACTACACATACATTCTCAGTGACCCCAACTTTCTACAGTGGTTACTAAATAGTGCTATTGTTGCAGGTAGCGTTGCAATAATAAGTACTTTTATTGGATTTATGGCTGGATATGGTATATCAAGATACGAATTTCCAGGGAAAAGATCTTTTCTAGTTTCACTTTTGGCTACACAGTTATTTCCAATCGCAATGATGATTGTTCCTTTTCTGGTCATTGCTTCCATACTAAACCTCATAGGTACATTACATGGTCTCTCTCTTGCATATCTTGCAACAACATTACCATTTTCGATATGGATCCTCAAAGGTTTTTTTGACACTGTACCAACTGACATGGAAGAAGCCGCTGAAGTTGATGGAGCAAATATGTTCCAGCTCATTGCATACGTCCTTATTCCTATAGCAAGACCTGCCATAGCTACATCTCTCATATTTTCGTTTGTAACTTGTTGGAATGAGTACGCTATATCTTTTGTATTTCTATCTGACGTATCACTATACACTCTACCACCTGGTATAAAATCTCTGTTAGATAATAATGACATTTCAGGATTCTCTGCTGCTGTAGTATTAGTCTCTGTACC
>JBKBIJ010000157.1:0-4140 GCA_046299455.1 Brevinematia bacterium
TATGGATAGTTGGAGTGAATGTAGATAGTGATATAGCGATGAAAGTAGGTTGCTTAAGGAACAAATAATGGAATATGGATTATGTGGATTGAGAGAAGGTGTAAAGATAGTTGGTAATAGGTTATGAGGTTCGTTTCAAAACTTTTAGAAATTCCCAAAACCTATCATTCAAGGAAAGTGTTCGTTTTTGGAAGTTTACGGAATAGAATTACAATAATAACAAACCTGTTTTAATAGTATATTATCTTCAGTATTACCTTTCTTTGCTTATCTTGTTACATATCCTTCATTTTTGAATTTAGCATTGTTTAAGAATTTACAGAGGCTCCTAATAATCTACCATCATAGGAAAATAAAATTATTAAAAAGCTATGAAAAATAAACACCATAAGAAAACAAGCTATCCAATAAGTCATAGAGGATATTAGAGAAAAAACTTATGAATTGTGTTTTTTTGATATAGCATACTTAAAAAGGTAAAGATGTATCAGAAATTTAGATACATCTTTAGAAGTTGTATAAACAGAAATACCATATAAGATAGCCTATCTTTAATAGGCTTTGAGAAGAACATTTAGTGAATTGGTACCCCTCCATTTTTATATACTAAAAAACTATTGGAATGTTTTTATTTTTAGATATCTATATTCCAGAAGGACCTCTCTTGAACCTTATTCAGACAAATACTTTTCAAATAGATACCTTTATAACCTTTATGTTCCATAACTTCCAAAAAAGGTAGCTTCCTGGAGTGATATTTTTAGAACTCAATAATAAATTACGGTTTAGTTAAAACAGTATTGAAATTCTACATTATTAATGTGTATTAGATTTGATAGGAGCAATACATATTTTGCGAGAAAATCAAAACCTTTAGATCTCAACATACCCTAACGTATCTTCTATATGAGCTTGTTCAAACGCTTTTTTCCTTGCGTTACATGAAGGACAATCCATACAAGGTTTTACAATATTCCCCAAGTATACAGGAGAATAACAACTCCAAGTAAGATCAAATGGTACCCCTAAATCCTTAGCTAAAACAACTATCTCCTTCTTCGAAAGGTTTATCAGCGGAGTATGAACTATCAATCGCTTTTTCTCAAATCCAAACCTAGAACCAGTATTTATAACAGCCTCAAGAGAAGAAGCCCACTCAGGTCGAGTATCTGGATAATTTGGACTATCGCTAGCATGAATACCTAAGACAATATTTTTTACATCTCTAATCTCACAAACAATAGCAGCAATCACACCAAAGAGAGTATTTCTCATAGGTACATAAGTTGAAATTATTCCACTGACAGGATACTCTTTCTCCAGTATCTGTTTATTTCCAACTAGAGAAGATGAAGAGAACAAAAAACTTAAACAAGATATATCAAATTCTATTCTTTCTATTCCAAATTCATCGCAAAGTTTACGTGAAACAAAAACTTCAACACTATGTTTCTGGCTATATACTATATTGAGAGCAATAATCTTACTAAAAAATTTCTTAGCCCAAAACAGAGCGGTAGTACTATCAAGTCCACCAGAATGCAATACTAACGCACTACTTGTATCCATACCAGAATTTTAATAAACTTAAAACATAAATTTCATTAAAATTATCTCATGTAGATAGAGTAAGCAACATTAGGATGAGGTTTTTTAAAATTCTTACTTAGCTCGTAAGTATTCATATTCTTCCACTTAGTATTACCTTTCCTATCAGACACAAGGTAATCAACGTAGTAAGTATATATTTTTGATTTTCCATACTTATGAACAAAATCAATAACTTCAAAATTAGTAACTCTTCCAACAACATTCAAATATTTTCCATCCTTAAGTTTAATCAGATACTCAACAGGATAGAAATTATAAACCATACTTCCATCTTTTCTGATGTTTTGAAACTCAGGAAACCAAGTAACAGGACGTATAAACTCTATTTCTACAATTGGTATGTTCAAATAAACATTTATACCCTTATCCAAGTGGATTAAATTAACGTTTGAGGAATTAAAAACTAACTTTCCATCTATAGTTTTTTTATTGAAAAACTCTACTTTTGCTACTATCTCAACATTAATAGAGTGTACATAAAAAGAAAGAATAAAAGTAAAAGACAAAACAAAAAAAAGTTTTGAATACATTCGCCCCCAACGGGATTTGAACCCGTGTTTCCACCTTGAGAGGGTGATGTCCTAGGCCAGGCTAGACGATGGGGGCAAGCTACTGCGGGAGGAGGACTCGAACCCCCACTAGCTGATCCAGAGTCAGCCGTCCTGCCAATTAGACGATCCCGCACCAGAAAACCCTACTTCTTATCCTTAGAACTCTGAAGTTTCCTTAACTTTTTCTTAATCATTGCCAATTTCTCTTTTCTTTCTTCACTCGGTTTCTTGTAGGTTAGATGTGCTTTATACTCAGAAAGTATACCTTCCATTTCAACAAACCTTTTAAACTTTTTTAATGCCATCTCAATATTATCACCATCTTTTATCTCAACAACAAGAGCCATACTTATATCATCACCTCCCTAACAAAAGATAAAATATTACCCAGGTGGCCACAACATCTGTCTACCACCTAAAACATGAAAATGTAAATGAAAAACACTTTGCCCTCCTTTACTAAGATGATTAATAACAATTCTAAAACCTTCACTCTCTATACCTTTCATCTTAGCAACTTTTTGGATTGCGAAAAAAACTTTTCCAACCAAATCAAATTCAGATAACTCCATAACATTCGAAATATGCTTCTTAGGAACAACAAGAAAATGCACAGGCGCTTGAGGATTTATATCCTCAAATGCAATTATATCATCATCTTCGTAAATAACTTTCGAATTAATTTCTTTGTTAACTATTTTACAAAAAATGCAATCCCCACCCATACCAAATCTTAAAACGTAAACCGATATATATTTTAAAATACTTTTTATATCCACTTTCAACCTCCAAAACAATACTATGCAAAATTAACTCTTAAAGCTTGTTCCTTGTTTAACTTACCCCATAATCTCTCTAAATAACAAACAAAATTATGATATCATATTATACTTTACCAACATTATTAAATGCACATCCTTTTATATATTTCTACTTTCAAAACTAACAAACCACATATCCTTATATCTACTTTCCTACAAACTAAATCTCTAAGATATAATAGTTTTTAGCTTCACTAACCAACCTATAGGTAAAAAATTTATATCCTATTCATAATACTTCTATTCTACAACTTCCTCCTTAAGTTCCTTTTTTAACTTATCTTTCCTAAAACCTCTTCTAACAACCTATACCACATTATTTATTCTCCACAACTTCTAAAGAAAAACAATCTCTTGAAGTGATAAAACTTCTTCAATAAGTCATCAGATCTATTACTTTTATCTGCCCCTACTTATAACTCATTCTAAAAACTTCTACTTCTGCCCCATAACTTCTTAAAGAAAATGTTATCTCTTTGACCAATGACTTTTCTACCAATCACTCTATAGTACTACTTCTCTATAAAACCCCAAAAATACTTCCTTCAAGTAAAAAAACATTCTATTCACCACCTAATACAATTAAACCTATTACAGCAATAAATTCAAAAAATATTCACAAAAAATCAAATTCTAGAAAGTAGCTATATCTCTCATTAATGAGAACAATTAACTAAATGAGTTGTAGTTAAAACTATCTTAATATTCATTCCAGTTCTTTAAATCACCTCCGCATCTCAAAGTATTCTATCATCTTTATAATTCCCTCTGTCTCTTTTATTGTCTCTCTTCATATGATAAACTACACTAATCCTTGTCTCCATTTCTTTTGGCAATGTAACGCAAAATTTTTGTTAATATCTCAAGGAGAAGCAAGTATTAATAGAGTGACTAATATTTATGAAATCTTGTTTCAAAAATTAATAGAAATACTATAATATAAGTAGTAGGTTTTTTGGTTTTAGGATAGATAATAATTTAGGCTTTTGTTATTTACTAAGTGTATCAAGAGAAGAATTTAATTATAAACCATTTAGAGTTATCAGGAGGGATATTTCTTTGCATTATCAAGGATAATGATAATTGTACCTAGAGAAGAAATATAAGAATATTTTTGACGAAGCTTCAGTTTTTATTTGTTTTTTGATAGGTGGGTA